>CAJLTE010000028.1 GCA_905209435.1 uncultured Blautia sp.
CAAGAAACAATGCTGATTCCATGGTATTCCAGGTTGAGAATGCACTGAAAGAAGCAGGCGACAAGATCGATGCTAACGATAAAGCTGCCGTAGAAGCAGACCTGAACGCACTGAAAGACTTACTGTCCCAGACTGCAAATGCAGAAGAGATGACAGATTCTCAGGTAGCTGATATCAAGGCTGCTCAGGAGAAGATGATGGAAAGTGCTCAGAAACTGTTCGCTAAGATGTATGAGCAGACACAGCAGGCAGGCGGCCAGGCTGGTCCGGACATGAGCAACATGGGCGGAGCAGGAAACACTGGAGCAGGAAGCAACGATGATGTTGTAGATGCTGACTACAAAGAAGTTTAATTGAGAGCATAGGAATAAATAAATCATGGCTGATAAGAGAGATTATTATGAAGTCTTAGGCGTGGACAAAAGCGCCGATGACGCAACACTTAAAAAAGCATATCGTAAGCTGGCCAAGAAGTATCACCCGGATGTAAATCCAGGAGATAAAGAGGCTGAGGCGAAATTTAAAGAGGCAACAGAGGCTTACACCATCTTAAGCGATCCGGAGAAGAGAAAACAGTATGACCAGTTTGGCCATGCGGCTTTTGAAAACGGTGGCGGAGGTGCCGGCGGCGGCTTCGGAGGTTTTGATTTTAACGGTGCTGATATGGGTGATATCTTCGGCGATATTTTCGGCGATTTATTTGGCGGCGGCAGCAGAAGCAGACGTGCCAATAATGGTCCGATGAAGGGAGCTAATCTCCGCGCACGCGTAAATATTACTTTTGAAGAAGCTGTCTTTGGCTGTGAGAAGGAACTGGAGATCGTACTGAAAGACGAGTGTACCACCTGTCATGGAACAGGTGCGAAGCCGGGTACTTCACCGGTAACCTGTCCGAAATGTCATGGAGAAGGTCAGGTTGTTTATACACAACAGTCCATGTTTGGAATGGTGCGTAATGTACAGACTTGTCCGGATTGTCATGGATCAGGTAAGATCATCAAGGATAAATGTACTTCCTGCCGCGGAACCGGATATACATCTTCAAGAAAGAAGATTCAGGTATCTGTACCTGCAGGTATTGACAATGGTCAGAGCATCCGCATCCGTGAGAAGGGTGAACCGGGTACAAACGGAGGTCCGAGAGGCGATCTGCTTGTAGAAGTAAATGTTGCACGTCATCCGATCTTCCAGAGACAGGATATGAATATCTTCTCTACTGCGCCTCTTACATATGCGCAGGCTGCACTGGGCGGTACTGTACGTATCAACACAGTGGACGGAGAAGTTGAATATGAGGTGAAACCGGGAACTCAGACAGACACAAGAATCCGTCTGAAAGGAAAAGGTGTACCATCTTTAAGAAACAAGAATGTACGTGGCGACCACTATGTAACTTTCGTTGTACAGGTTCCTACAAACCTTAACGAAGAAGCAAAAGAAGCACTGCGTAAATTCGATGAAGCATGCGGTAACCGCCCAAAAGAATCTTCCGACGGAACAGATAAATCCGAGAAGAAGAAAAAGAGCTTCATGGACAAATTAAAAGAGACTTTTGAAGATTAATTCTTAGAGATTTAAGGATTGGGCTTCTATAAAAGTTCAGAAATATAAAAGAAAATTAAAGAAAAGAGGGGAAACCTCTTTTCTTTTTTTGTGCGGTCGTGTATATTGAAAGGTAACGATAAAAAGCAGTAGAAAAGTTACAGAGCCTATTTGGGTGCGCATGACAGCTTAGCAGGAATGAAGAATCCTGAGAAATGGAGAGATATTTGACTAAAAAAGAGAAAATCCGTACTTTTCGGGAGAAATATCTCCCAACATGGGCAATACTGCCGCTGGTAAGTATTGTTGTGCTGAACTGTCTGATTTATTGGGGCAGTGGCATATTGACGACCAGCAGATATCATTTTGACTTTACCTCATCACTGGACAGAGCAGTGCCATTGATTCCACAGTTTGTCTGGATCTACATTCTGGCATTTCCATTCTGGGCAGCGAACTACATTCTGGCAGCGCAGAGAGGAAAAGATGGATTTTATCGGTTTGTGGCAACAGATCTGACCGTGCATATTGCGTGCTTTGTGATCTTTCTTATTTTACCGACGACGAATATAAGACCTGAGATTTCAGGTAGTACATGGTCTGAACAACTCCTCAGACTGGTTTATCTGCTGGATGGTGGAAGCAGTCCGTCGAACTTATTTCCATCTATCCACTGTTATGTCAGCTGGCTGAGCTGGCGGGGAGTCAGGAAGTCGGAGAGGATTCCGACATGGTATCAGCATTTTTCGTTGATCTTTGCAATTTTGATCATCATTTCCACACAGGTGCTCAAACAGCATTATTTGGTGGATGCTGTTGCCGGAGTGGTAATGGTAGAATTGGCGTGGAGATTTTATAGCAAAGGAACCTGCCACAATATTTTCAGAAACTTTTTTGAAAAAGTAAGCGGTGCATACAGACAGCAAAAAAGCAGGAGTTGACTGTATGCACAGAAGTGTTGTGTAATGCAGCAGACATTTTTTTAGATGATAACAGTTAATTATATAAAAGAAATGGAGACAAATATATGAAGTGGAACCGTTTTACAGTAAAAACGAAAACAGAAGCAGAAGATATCGTCATCAGCACACTCGCAGAAGTAGGCATTGAAGGCGTGGAAATCCAGGACAAACAGCCTCTGACAGAGGAAGACAAAGCCCAGATGTTTGTAGACATCATGCCGGAAGGTCCAGCAGATGATGGTGTTGCTTACCTGAACTTCTATCTGGAAGAAGATGCAGACAAAGAAGCAATCCTGAAAGACGTCCGTGAAGCATTAGATGATCTGAGAAATTTCATGGACATCGGAGAAGCCACTATCGAAGAATCCCAGACAGAAGACAAGGACTGGATCAACAACTGGAAACAGTATTTCCATCAGTTCTATGTAGACGATATCCTGATCGTACCGTCATGGGAAGAAGTAAAAGCAGAAGATAAAGATAAAATGATCCTCCACATTGATCCGGGCACAGCATTCGGTACAGGTATGCATGAGACCACTCAGCTTGTGATCCGTCAGTTAAAGAAATATGTAACACCGGATACAGAGATGCTTGACGTAGGAACAGGAAGTGGTATCCTTGGCATCGTTGCACTGAAACTCGGTGCAAAACATGTATTGGGAACAGACCTTGATCCATGCGCAGTTCCGGCAGTTGCAGAGAACAAAGAAGCAAACCAGATCGTGGATGAAACTTTTGACATGGTGATCGGAAACATCATCGATGACAAAGCAATCCAGGATCAGGCAGGATATGAGAAATATGATATCGTAACAGCAAACATCCTTGCAGATGTACTGATCCCGCTGACTCCGGTAATCGTAAACCAGATGAAGAAAGGTGCTTACTACATCACTTCCGGTATCCTTGATGTGAAAGAAGAAGTTGTAGTAGAGGCAGTAAAAGCAGCAGGCCTGACAGTCGTAGAAGTGACACATCAGGGCGAATGGGTTTCCGTAACAGCAAGAAAGGACTGATCCTATGCAGCGTTTTTTTGTGGAGCCTTATCAGATTGAGGAAGAGGAGCATCGCATCCATATCAATGGGACAGATGTAAATCACATTAAGAATGTTCTTCGTATGAAATGCGGTGAAGATGTCTGGATCAGTGACGGTGGAAATAAAGAGTATCATTGCCAGATTGAGGAACTGGGCGAGGATGAGGTAATGCTTCATATTCTTTATGCCCAGGAGCCGGAATATGAACTGCCGAATAAAATATATCTGTTCCAGGGACTGCCGAAAGCAGACAAGATGGAACTGATCATTCAGAAAGCAGTAGAACTGGGAGCTTTCTCTGTAATTCCGGTAGAGACAAAGCGATGTGTGGTTAAACTGGATGCAAAGAAAGCGGCAAAGAAAGTAGCCCGCTGGCAGCAGATCGCAGAAAGCGCAGCAAAGCAGTCCAAGCGAATGCTGATTCCGGAGATCCATGAGGTGATGACTTACAAACAGGCACTGGAATTTGCAAAACAGTTAGATGTAAAGCTGATCCCGTATGAACTTGCAAAAGGAATGAAAGAAACCAGGGAAATCCTCAGTGAGATCAAACCAGGACAGTCCATTGGCATCTTTATCGGCCCGGAAGGCGGATTCGAGGAAGAGGAGGTAGCAAAAGCACTGGAAGCAGGGGCGCATGCAATCACACTTGGAAGACGAATCCTCAGAACGGAGACAGCAGGACTTGCTATTTTGTCAGTGCTGATGTTCCAATTGGAGAATGAATAAATGAGATATTCAGGATGTTAAAAAATACTTATTTCCATTTTCGAAAACAAACTTTAGTGTATTTTATCTTATACTTGTGAAGTGTTGAACTGGTGTGAAATGTATTAAAGATGAAGGTTTGATTATTTGGTTATGAGCAAGTAGCGAAGCGGATTGCGAATATTCGCTTGACTATGATTTATATTTAAAACAATAGGCAATAAAGCAATTTAGAGACATCATGATAATATATAGAAACAAGAGAGAATAAAAATGGAAGCATATTTTGATAATTCAGCCACGACCCGCTGCTTCGAAGAAGTAAAGGACATCGTGGTAAAAACAATGATGGGAGATTTTGGAAACCCATCTGCCATGCACCAGAAAGGTGTGGACGCAGAAAGGTATGTCAAAGAATCTGCCACAACATTGGCACAGATACTGAAAGTAACAGACAAAGAAATCCTGTTTACTTCCGGCGGAACAGAGTCCAATAACCTGGCTCTGATCGGAGGTGCGCTTGCCAATAAACGAAGCGGCAATCACATCATCACAACTGCCGTAGAACATGCTGCAGTCAGCCAGCCGGTAGCTTTTCTTCAGGAACAGGGATTTGAAGTAACCATTCTTCCTGTAGATGAGCATGGCGTTGTAAAGCTTGATGCACTGGAGAAGGCTTTAAGACCGGATACCATTCTCGTATCTACCATGATGGTAAATAACGAAACAGGTGCAGTTATGCCTGTAGAGAAAATCGGTGCCATGATTCAGGAGAAGTGTCCAAAGGCGCTGTATCATGTAGATGCAATTCAGGCATTTGGAAAATACCGCATTTATCCGAAGAAATGGAATATTCATCTTCTGTCTGTCAGCTCACATAAGATTCACGGACCAAAAGGTGTTGGATTCCTGTATATTAACAGCAAAGCAAAGGTACAGCCTCTGATCCTTGGTGGCGGCCAGCAGAATGGCATGCGTTCAGGAACAGACAATGTGCCGGGAATCGCAGGGCTTGGCGTTGCAGCGAAGATGATGTACCAGAACTTTGACGAGAAAGTAGAGCATCTTTACCAGCTCAAAGAACGCATGGCAGAAGGACTTTCTAAGATTGACGATGTAGTAATCAACGGAATGCCTGTCAGAGAAGGCGCACCGCATATCTTAAGCGTCAGCTTTCTGGGAATCAGAAGCGAGGTATTGCTTCATACCTTAGAGGACAGAAACATTTACGTATCAGCAGGAAGCGCATGCTCCAGCCATAAGAGAAAACCAAGCGCAACACTTTCAGCAATGGGAATGAGCAATGCACAGATCGAGAACACTGTACGTATCAGCTTCTCAGAGGAGAATACATTCGAAGAAGTTGACTACTGCCTAGAAGTTCTGAATGAAGTACTGCCGATGCTGAAACGCTATGCACGCAGATAACAAATAATAGTTATAAGTGATATTTGGAATGGAACCTGAGATAAGCTCAGGAATATTTGAAAAGGTTGTTAATAGCATTTATATGAATTCTATTTGAAAATTACAGATATTAAATCCAGAAAAATATTAATTCTAATATTATATAAAACAATTTATTATAAGCAAAATAAGAGAAGGAGAAACAAATGATATTCCACGCATTTTTAATAAAATACGCAGAAATCGCCATCAAGGGCAAGAACAGATACATCTTTGAAGATGCCCTTGTAAAGCAGATGAACATCGCCCTTTCTAAAGTAGAAGGCGAGTTTGAAGTAAAGAAAGAACAGGGAAGAATCTACGTATTCTGCCCGGAGCAGTATGATTATGATGAGACTGTAGAAGCTCTGCAGCACGTATTCGGTATCGTTGGAATCTGCCCGGTAGTAATCTATGAAGACCAGGGATTCGAGCAGATGGCAAAGGACGTAGTTTCTTATATGAAAAACTGCCATCCGAACTACAACGGAAGCTTCAAAGTATATACCAGAAGAGCAAAGAAATCCTATCCGATCACATCCATGGAAGTCAGCGCAGAACTTGGCGGCCGTATCCTGGATGAATTCCCGGATGCAAGCGTAGATGTACATGAACCGGATCTGACTCTTTCTGTAGAAATCAGAGATAAGATCTATGTATATTCTCAGACAATCAAAGGCGCTGGCGGAATGCCAATCGGCACAAACGGAAAAGCCATGTTACTCCTTTCCGGCGGAATCGACAGCCCGGTAGCAGGATACATGATCGCAAAACGTGGGGTTAAGATTGACGCTGTATATTTTCATGCTCCGCCATACACAAGTGAAAGAGCAAAACAGAAAGTTGTAGACCTGGCAAAACAGGTAGCAAAATACAGTGGACCAATTCGTCTCCATGTAGTAAACTTTACAGATATTCAGCTTTACATCTATGACCAGTGCCCACATGACGAACTGACAATCATCATGCGTCGTTACATGATGCGTATTGCAGAGCATTTTGCAAAAGAAAGCAGATGCCTCGGCCTGATCACAGGAGAGAGCATCGGTCAGGTTGCCAGCCAGACCTTACAGAGTCTTGCAGCAACCAATGAAGTCTGCACCCTCCCTGTATACCGCCCGGTTATCGGATTCGACAAACAGGAGATTGTTGAAAGATCATGGGAGATCGGAACCTACGAGACATCCATCCAGCCATTCGAAGACTGCTGTACAATTTTCGTAGCAAAGCATCCGGTTACAAAACCAAACCTGAATGTGATTCATCGTTCAGAAACAAAACTGGAAGAAAAGATTGACGAGCTTATGAAGACTGCTCTGGAGACTGTTGAGATTATTGAGATTGATTAATTAATGTCGATTACGGTACATTAATACCTGCAGATTGAGGTGCTATAGTGTAGTAGCTGCTATCCGATCGTGGTGCTGCTCTGCAGTGCCACAATCTTACAAACATTCGGAATCCGCTTCGCTGCTTCCTCATGTTTGGCGGGTTTCAAGTTCAAATCCCTTATCGTACAAGCACGAACGGTATTTGAGTTTGAAATCCTGGTGGCACAAAAAAAGAGGAACTGTTTACCAGTTCCTCAATGACTGCGAAAAATTATTCTGTAACGTATTTGCCTACGATTGCCATAACGGTATCAAGAGCAGCGCCATCAGCGTGGATGTTTAAATCGATTGGTTTGGATAAATCAAGGCTGAAAATACCCATGATAGATTTTGCGTCGATTACATATCTTCCGGATACTAAATCGAAATCGCAGTCGAATTTGCTGATTTCATTAACGAATGCTTTCACTTTATCGATAGAGTTCAGTGAAATTTTAACTGTTTTCATTATGAGAACCTCCCTTAATAATAGTTATTTGCTGACCTGATTGTCTGTCAGCTTACAGTTTTCATCTTAACGGCAGAGACCATAAAAGTCAAGGTGAAAACGGATAAAATTTCCAGAAAGATTTAGTGAAAATGTAGAACAGTGCTAAAATATCAGACTGTTTTGTAGAAAATGAACAATAACTAAAGCGAAAACAAAATCTATTCTGTAAGCATATAAGTTTTCGAAATGTCAGCATGTATACAAAGTCCAGACTACAGAAAATGAGTATGCAGGTATAGAATTATAAAAACAGAAAAATCAATTAGGAGGAAAGAATGGGAAAAAAAGTTGCACTTCACAACTTAGGATGTAAAGTAAACGCCTATGAAGTAGAAGCCATGCAGCAGCTTCTGGAAGAAGCGGGCTACGAGATCGTACCTTTTGAACCGGGGGCTGATGTATATTTAATTAATACCTGTACAGTAACCAACATTGCAGACCGTAAATCCAGACAGATGCTGCACAAAGCAAAGAAAATGAATCCGGATGCCATCGTGATCGCAGCAGGCTGTTATGTACAGACTGATGAGGGCAAGCTGGACAAGGACGAGGCAGTAGATCTGATCCTTGGAAATAACCAGAAAGGAAATATTGTCCAGGTACTTGAAGAATATGAGCAGCAGCACACCAAACAGAAACATGTGCTCAAGATCAACCAGACCAAAGAATACGAAGAGCTGGCAATCGATCATACTGCAGAGCATGTACGTGCATATATCAAAGTTCAGGATGGCTGCAATCAGTTCTGTACTTACTGCATCATTCCTTATGCAAGAGGCCGTGTCAGAAGCCGCAAGATCGCACATGTAATGGACGAGGTCCGTGCACTTGCTGCAAAAGGATACAAAGAAGTAGTTCTGACAGGAATCCATTTAAGTTCTTATGGAGTGGATTTCCCGGAAGAAGAGAAAGAAACATTGCTGTCCCTGATCCAGGCAGTACATGAAGTAGAAGGAATCGAACGAATCCGTCTGGGCTCTCTGGAACCAAGAATCATCACAGAAGAATTTGCGGAAACAATTTCATCCATGCCGAAAATGTGCCCGCATTTCCATCTGTCCCTGCAGAGCGGATGCGATATTACGCTGGAAAGAATGAACCGCAGATACAGAAGTGCGGAGTATGCAGAGAAATGTGAACTGTTGAGAAAATGTTTTGGAAATCCCGCACTTACCACAGATGTGATCGTCGGTTTCCCAATGGAAACAGAGGAAGATTTCCAGGCTTCTTATGATTTCGTGGAGAGTATTCATTTCTACGAAACTCATATTTTTAAATATTCCCGCCGCCACGGCACAAAAGCAGCAGCCATGTCCGGACAGCTCACGGAAGCACAGAAAGCAGTCAGAAGTGACAAGATGCTTGCCTTAAATGAACAGCATGCAAAAGAATATGAGAAATCCATGCTTGGAAATGAACTGAAAGTGCTTCTGGAGGAAGAAGTAGAAATCAACGGCGAACAGTGGTATATCGGTCACAGCATGGAATATATTAAAACAGCAGTGAAGAAACAGGACAACTACGGTGTAAATGACATCGTTACTGTAAAAGCTGAAGAATTCCTGGAAGAACATACATTAACTGGCAAGGTTCTGGGAGTGGAATAGGTTACTGTTCACTCCGTTCTCAGTAACACGCTTTGCGATGCAGAAAATATGAACCTCCTTGGGCTTTGCACAAGGAGTATCGTTTGCTTCGCAAACTTAATTTATGCCTCAGGCATAAATTCGCGCGGTATGTCTCGGGATTTTGGCATATTCATGCCAAAACACCTCGCGGGATAGTAGCGTATGAACAGTAACTAGTATATCGTTTCGTAAATAACCATACCAATCGCGCAGACAAGTGAGTGATATAGTTATTTCGAAAACGATGTACTAGAATAGTCAGTAGTAAATTTGCGGTTGCACAATACGTGGAATTATATTAAAATATAGAAGAATATATGTGTATTGTATACGAAATAACTATTCAGTAATAACAATTTCGTACTGAACAGTTATAATACGAAATTTACAATACATAGCAAAGTGAGAAATTATTGAGAATGGTGCTATAACAGGCAAGACAATAATCAGAGGGCTTTGCAACAATAAATCAGGTAAGGACGTGAATAAAATGGCAGAGAACAATCTGGGTAATACCCAATATTTCAGAACAAAACCAGACCAGGAACTTCAGGTAAAAGAAGTTCTGGATCTCGTTTACACAGCAATGGATGAGAAAGGATACAATCCGGTCAATCAGATCGTTGGATATATTATGTCCGGAGATCCTACTTATATTACCAGTCACAAGGGCGCAAGAAGCATGATCATGAAGGTAGAGCGCGACGAACTGGTAGAGGAACTTTTAAACGAGTATATTAAGAACAAATCCTGGGAACGCTGATATGAGGATTCTGGGATTAGATTATGGATCAAAAACAGTCGGTGTAGCCATTAGTGATCCGTTGGGGATCACCGCTCAGGGTGTAGAGACGATCTGGCGTAAACAGGAGAACCACCTGCGCCAGACACTTGCCCGTATTGAAGAACTTGTTTCGGAATATCACGTGGAGAAGATCGTGCTTGGATATCCGAAGAACATGAACAATACGATTGGAGAACGTGCCCAGAAGTCACTGGAGTTTAAAGAGATGCTGGAGAGACGTACAGGTCTGGAAGTGATCATGTGGGACGAGCGTCTGACTACAGTAGAAGCCAATCGTACTTTAATGGAAGCCAGTGTGCGCAGAGAGAACCGTAAGCAGTATCTGGATCAGCTGGCTGCTGTTTTTATTTTACAGGGATATCTGGATTCCCTGTCCTGTTAGGAGAGTAATAAGATGGAAAAAATTAAATTTCAGCTCGAGGACGGAACAGTAGCTGAGTTTTATGTAGAAGAGCAGACCAGAATCGGAGGAACGGCTTATCTTCTGGTATCTGACTCTATGGATGATGAGGCGACGGCCTATATTTTTAAAGATGTGTCAGAGGATGACAGTCAGGAAGCCTGTTATGAGATGGTCGAGGACGAGGACGAACTGCAGGCAGTTTTTAAAGTATTTGAACAGATGTTAGATGACGTAGACCTTGAAATGTAGCATGGAGGTGTAATGCTTGAGTAACGAAAATAACAACCAATTTAATAATGAAGTGCGAGAGGATCATGAGGGACAGTCCGGATATAAGAGACCGTATAAGAAGAATTATAAATTCAAACCACAGCACAGAAACTCTCATGGAAGAAAACCGATGCAGGATCGTAAAGCACCGGCAGAGAAAGAGAAAAGCGGAAAGCCGGTACCGTTTAAGGCTTCTGTAAAGAATGCTTCCCGCAGACCTAAGAAACCAACATCCAAATTAAAGATCATTCCACTTGGTGGTCTGGAGCAGATCGGAATGAATATCACAGCATTTGAGTACGAGGACAGCATCGTAGTAGTAGACTGCGGACTTGCTTTCCCGGAAGATGACATGCTGGGAATCGATCTTGTAATTCCGGATGTTACTTATTTAAAAGAGAACATTTCCAAAGTAAAAGGTTTTGTGATCACACATGGACATGAGGACCATATCGGTGCACTGCCATATGTACTCAAGGACGTAAATGTTCCGGTTTATTCCACAAAGCTTACCATTGCTCTGATCGCAAATAAACTGAAAGAGCACAATATGACCCGTACAACCAAGTTAAAAGAAGTAAAACACGGACAGGTCATTAACCTTGGAGATTTCTCCATTGAATTTATCAAAACTAACCACAGTATTCAGGATGCATCTGCACTTGCAATCTACTCACCGGCAGGTATCGTAGTTCATACCGGTGACTTTAAAGTAGATTATACACCTGTATTTGGAGATGCGATCGATCTGCAGCGTTTTGCAGAGATTGGTAAGAAGGGTGTACTTGCACTGATGTGTGACAGTACCAATGCTGAGAGAACAGGATTTACCATGTCCGAACGTTCCGTAGGCCATGTATTTGATAATCTTTTTAATGAATATAAGACAAACAGAATCATCATCGCGACTTTTGCGTCTAACGTAGACCGTGTACAGCAGATCATCAATACTGCATACCGCTTCGGACGTAAGGTTGCAGTAGAAGGCCGCAGTATGGTAAATGTTATCACAACTGCAGCAGAACTTGGATATCTTCGTATCCCGGATCAGACACTGATCGAGATCGACCAGGTGAAGAACTATCCGGATGAGCAGGTAGTACTGATCACAACCGGAAGCCAGGGCGAGTCCATGGCAGCTCTTTCCCGTATGGCGGCAAACATCCATAAGAAGATCGTGATCAAGCCGAACGATACGATTATCTTCAGTTCCAATCCGATCCCTGGAAATGAGAAAGCCGTATCCAAGGTTATCAATGAACTTTCCATGAAAGGTGCAAAAGTTATCTTTCAGGATGTTCATGTTTCCGGACATGCCTGCCAGGAAGAAATCAAGCTGATCTATTCTCTGGTAAAACCGAAATATGCAATCCCTGTTCATGGTGAATACAGACATCTGACCGCACAGAAAAATGTAGTTGAGGAACTTGGAATCCCCAAAGAGAATATCTTTGTCCTTGCATCCGGAAATATTCTGGAGCTTGACAGCCAGAGTGCACAAGTAACAGGCACTGTACACACAGGAGCAATCCTGGTAGACGGACTTGGTGTAGGAGATGTAGGAAATATCGTTCTTCGTGACCGTCAGCATCTTGCAGAAGATGGAATTATGATCGTTGTGGTTACGTTGGAACGCCACAGCAATGTGATTCTTGCAGGACCGGACATTGTTTCCAGAGGCTTCGTATATGTGAGGGAATCTGAGGATCTGATGGATGGTGCAAGAGAAGTGGTAGAGAATGCACTGGATTCTTGTCTGGAACGTAATATTACGGACTGGGGCAAGATCAAGACAGTTGTGAAGGATGCGCTCAGTGAATTTTTATGGAAACGTACCAAGAGAAGTCCTATGATCCTGCCTATTATCATGGAGGCATAAAATGGAACCAAATACAATAGAGGAAAGTATTAAAGGGCTTCTGGAGGCTATAAAGGAGAGCCCTGAATATCTGGAATTTCAGAAGCAGAGTGATATCCTGAAAAAGAAGCCCGAACTGAAGGCACGTGTGGATACATTCAGGGCAGATAATTATAAAGTCCAGAATGAATGTGATTCCGATAATCTGTTTGAAGTTGTAGAGCAGATGGGAAAAGAATCCGCAGAGCTGCGCAGACATCCGGAAGTAAATGCATATCTGGATGCTGAGCTTGCTCTCTGCAAAATGATGCAGAGAATTTGTGTGAAACTTGCAGAAGGCATTGAGATGGATGTTCCCGGAATCTGAGTAATTGCAGGTAACTATGAAAGGAAGTAAATTATGAGTGATACCAAAGAACGTGCAGGTGCGGCTGGCGTTGTTGTAGCTGGAGTGTTTTTTAAGATCGCACTTTATGTTTGTGTGGTAGTCTTACTTTTCTGGGTTGGAAAGGCGTCATTTCAGTTTGGACATGATGTGTTTAACCAACAGGCCATGAGTCCGGGAGAGGGACAGGAAGTCACAGTTGTGATTAAAGAGGATACTTCTCTGTACAAGATTGCCAGAACCCTTCAGAAGAAAGGGCTGGTCAAGAGTGCGCCGGTATTCTATGTACAGGAGAGACTGTCTGTTTACCATGGTAAGCTTCAGGCAGGAACTTATCTCTTAAGTACTGCATATACACCGAACCGTATCATGGGAATCCTGGCAGGAGATGATGAACAGGAAGGGGTAAGTGATTCGTGATAGTTGATGAGCGAATGCGTACCTATATCAACTCACTGGATATGGGAAATACACCGTTTCTGGAGGAACTGGAACAGTATGCCATCAGAGAACGGGTGCCTATCATCCGGAGGGAAATGCAGAGTTTTATAAAGATGTTTCTGGCTTTGAACCAGCCGAAACGTATTCTGGAGGTGGGGACAGCCATTGGCTTCTCCACACTTCTTATGTGTGAGTATGGTCCGCAGGATCTGGAAATTGTTACCATTGAGAATTATGAGAAAAGAATTCCTATTGCAAAAGAGAATTTCCGCAAAGCCGGACGTGAATCACAGATCACTCTGCTGGAAGGAGACGCAGGACAGATATTAAAAGAACTGGAAGGTCCTTTTGATATGATCTTCATGGATGCCGCAAAGGGACAGTATATTAACTGGCTTCCTGATGTGATGCGCCTTATGCAGAAGGGCAGTGTCCTTATTTCCGACAATGTGCTTCAGGAGGGAGACATCATAGAATCTCATTACCTGGTGGAGCGCAGAAACAGAACCATATATAAGCGGATGCGAAAGTATCTGTATGAACTGAAACATAATCCATCCCTGATAACTTCGATCATTCCGCTGGGAGACGGGGTTACAGTCAGTGTGAAACAGGAGTGAACAATATGAGAAAAATAGAATTGCTGGTTCCGGCAAGCAGCCTTGAAGTATTAAAGATTGCTGTTATTTTCGGAGCAGATGCAGTATATATCGGAGGAGAAGCTTTCGGACTGAGAGCTAAGGCAAAGAATTTCTCCCATGATGATATGAAAGAGGGAATCGCTTTTGCTCATGAGCACGGGGTAAAAGTTTATGTAACTGTAAACATCCTGGCTCACAATTATGATCTGCCGGGTGTCAGAGAATACCTGACAGAGCTGAAGGAACTGAAACCGGATGCACTGATCATTGCTGATCCGGGAATCTTTATGTATGCAAAGGAAATCTGTCCGGAAATTGAACGTCATATCAGTACACAGGCAAATAATACAAATTACGAAACCTATCGTTTCTGGTATAACCTGGGAGCAAAACGTGTGGTAACAGCCAGAGAACTGTCGCTTGCTGAGATAAGAGAGATCAGAGAGCATATTCCGGATGATATGGAGATTGAGACATTTATTCACGGAGCTATGTGCATTTCCTATTCAGGAAGATGCCTGCTCAGCAATTACCTTGCAGGACGAGATGCAAATCAGGGAGCCTGTACTCATCCGTGCCGCTGGAAATACTCCATTGTGGAAGAGAAAAGGCCGGGAGAATATATGCCGGTATTTGAGAATGAAAGAGGAACTTACATCTTTAACTCCAAGGATCTCTGCATGATCGAGCATATGGACGACATCGTAAACAGCGGAATCGACAGTCTGAAGATTGAGGGACGCATGAAAACTGCACTCTATGTAGCAACTGTTGCCAGAACCTACCGTAAGGCAATCGATGACTATATGGAGAGTCCTGAGAAATATCAGAAAAATATGCCATGGTATCAGGAACAGATTTCCAATTGTACCTACAGACAGTTTACAACCGGATTTTTCTACGGAAAACCGGATGAGAATACACAGATTTACGACAATAACACCTATCAGAAAGAATACACATATCTGGGCTTTGCAGAGGCAGTGGATGAACGCGGCTATGCACAGATCACCCAGAGAAATAAATTCTCAGTAGGTGAGACAATTGAAATCATGAAACCGGACGGACAGAATGTATCTGTTGTTGTGAAGGGAATCTATGACGAGGAAGGCAATTCAATGGAAAGCGCACCTCATGCACAGCAGAAACTGTTTATTGATCTGGGAACAGAGATTCAGGTTTATGATTTATTGAGAAGAGCAGAATAAAACAAACGCAGCCAACAAAAATAACGTTGGCTGCGTTTATTGCATTTGAGGAAAAAGTCCGCGAAGCTTCTGCAAAGCTGTTTTTTCAATTCTGGAGACATAAGAACGGCTGATACACAGCTTCTGGGCAATCTCACGTTGAGTTTCCTCTTCCATGCCAAACAGCCCATAGCGGTAACAGATCACCTGATATTCCTTATCAGACAGGATCCTTTTCAGAGATTTCAGAAGATAAGAAGTATTTTCTCTTATATAACAATCCTCTACAATATCTACCGGCGTACTCTCGATCACATCCAACAGATTAATCTCATTTCCTTCTTTGTCCGTTCCAATCGGCTCATACAGAGACACTTCCCTTGAATGCTTCTTTTTGGATCTGAAGTACATCAGCAATTCATTTTCTATACACCGGGCAGAGTACGTAGATAGTCTCGAAGCTTTCTGCGGATTAAAAGTAGTAACTGCTTTGATCAGTCCAATAGTACCAACTGAAATCAGATCGTCTGTATCTTCACCGGTTCCCTGGTATTTTTTTACCACATGGGCTACCAGCCGGAGATTATGTTCAATCAGGATATTCTTTGCCTGAGAATCACCCTCCTGATACTTTTGAAGATAATATTTTTCCTGGGATATGGACAAAGGTTTCAAAAAAGCCTTCAAATGCTTACCTCGAAGGGGATTTCTATATAGTTTATGTCGAGGACAGGGTGTTTGTGCTTTTCCCAATAAAGGATTTGACGTGTCTTGCATAAGACGGTAGAATAAGAAACTGTAGAAAACCAGGGAATTGAGGTAGATTCCTGTTTCAATAAATGTTTTGAAATATTATAGAGATGTTAGAGGTAAAAAGTATTGTGCTACTAGCACACAGCACTCTCTTATAATTATAAATAAAATACAAAAGTTTCAGTATACATTTTTTGGAGCAGTATATAAAAATGTAATAAAAAACAGGAGAAAAATATGAATATATATTTAGCCCCTCTTGAAGGGATTACAGGATACACATACAGACGTGCACTCTATCAGTGTTTTGGTGGATTTGATAAGTATTTCATTCCATTTATTCTGCCGAATCAGAAAGGCCATCTCAGCACCAGAGAAAAGAAAGATATTATGCCTGAGAATAACGAAGGAATGTATGCAGTCCCGCAGATCCTGACAAAGAATGCAGAGGATTTTATTCAGACAGCGGAAACTCTGCAGGAATACGGATATAACGAAGTAAATCTGAATCTTGGCTGTCCGTCAAAGACAGTTGTGACGAAAGGCAGGGGTGCAGGATTTCTGGACAGACCGGATGAACTGGATAAATTTCTGGATGAAATTTTCAGCAAATGTGATGTGAAAATTTCCATCAAAACCCGCCTGGGAATGGATGATCCGGAAGAATTTGAGGACCTGCTGACAATATATAATAAATATCCGCTGGAGGAGCTGATCGTTCATGCAAGAGTGCAGAAAGATTATTACAAAAATACGCCGCGCCTGGAAAACTTCGGAGAGGCATTGGAGCGTGCCAAAAGTCCGGTATGCTATAACGGAGATATTGTTACTGCAGAGGATTGCACCAGACTGAAAGAGATGTTTCCAGAGCTGGACTGTATCATGACAGGCAGAGGAACTTTAAAGAATCCGGCACTTGCAAGAGAAATCCGTGGCGGCGCACCTGCATCAAAAGAAGAAATCCGCAGGTTCCATGATATTATGTATCAGGAATATTGCGAAGATCTGTCCGGCGACAGGAATATTCTGTTCCGAATGAAAGAATTATGGTCGTATCTGGCACCAATGTTTACAAATAATAAGAAATATGCAAAGAAAATCAAGAAAGCTGAAAAATGTGCTGTATATGAAAATGCGGTCAGAGAATTGTTCAGCTGTGAGCAAATAGTTGGAGAGACGGGAGCTGCAGACAGATAAAAAAATATTGAAAAAAATCCGCTGACGTGATCGAGCAAGTTAATCATGTCAGCGGATTTTTTCGTAAAAATGCCGTGTGCTATGAAAAAAGAAGATTGAGAATATCCACTTGATTCGAATCAAGCAGGCAGCGAATATTTACCAGATATATAGTATTAAAAACTATATGAAATAGTTTCTCTTGACAATAATAAATATTATGATATACTTTGAATATCAAAATATTTAAACTACAAACAAATAGGAGAAGAATCATAATGAAGAATTTCAAAATAGGAGATAAAATCACAAGAGTTCCACTGATCCAGGGCGGAATGGGAGTTGGCATCAGCCTTGGCAGGCTTGCCGGTTCTGTTGCGAAGGCAGGCGGAGTCGGTATCATTTCTACTGCACAGATCGGTTACAGAGAAGAAGACTTCGACAGAAATCCGGCAGCAGCCAACGAACGCGCCATTGCCAGTGAAATGAAAAAAGCCCGCGGGATTTCCGGAGACGGAATCATAGGTTACAACATCATGGTAGCGCTAAAAGAATATGCCGCCCACGTAAAAGCCGCAGTAAAAGCAGGCGCAGACATCATCATCTCCGGTGCCGGACTTCCCACAGAACTTCCCGAACTGGTAAAAGGCAGCCAGACAAAAATTGCCCCCATCGTATCCACAGACAAATCCGCAAAAGTAATCCTGAAATACTGGGAACGAAAATACAAAAGAACTGCAGACCTGGTGGTGATCGAAGGACCACAGGCAGGCGGACATCTCGGTTTCCACAAAGAAGAACTGGAGAAATATACCGAAGAATCTTACAGTGAAGAGATAAAGAAAATCATTACAACAGTAAAAAGTTACGCAGAGAAATACCAGACAGAAATTCCCGTGGTCGTAGCCGGTGGCATCTACGACAGAGAAGATGTCCGAAAAGCAGATGCCCTTGGTGCCGACGGCATTCAGGTAGCCACTCGTTTTATCACGACTGAAGAATGTGATGCCGACATCCGCTACAAAGAAGCCCACTTAAAAGCAAAAGAATCCGACATCGCTATTGTAAAAAGCCCGGTAGGAATGCCAGGCCGTGCCATTATGAATAAATTCATGACCCGTGTCATGAACGGCGAACAAATCCCCCACAGCCCCTGCCACGGATGCCTCGTAAAATGCAGTCCAAAAGAAATCCCCTACTGTATCACTGATGGTCTCATCAATGCAGTAAAAGGAAACATAGACGATGGACTCCTCTTCTGCGGCGCAAAAGCCTGGAAAGCAGATCATCTGCAGACAGTCCCGGAAGTGATCAATGACTTGTTTTGAGTAGAACTTCATGATAAACTGGGGTTAAATGATGAAGCAAGTTCTTATTTAATTGAGTAAAATAATAAGCGGTAGCTATTTATTGTTATATAGTTGAGATTGAACTTTTTTTGATGGAGGTGTTCGCATATGAGTCAAACAGTATCCCTGGGAGCACAGGATTTTGCATACATCAGAGAAAACGACTGCTTTTTTGTAGATAAAACTGATTTTATCAGAGAATGGTGGGAGAATAAAGACGCAGTTACACTGATCACACGCCCACGCAGATTCGGAAAGACGCTGAATTTGAGTATGATGGAATGTTTTTTTTCTGTTGCATACAAGAACAGAAGTGACTTATTTAAGGGATTATCCATCTGGAAAAAAGAAGAATATCGCAAACTTCAGGGAACATATCCGGTAATATATATGAGTTTTGCAAATATTAAAGGAAGCACCTTTCAGTCTGCCAGAGAGGGAATTATACAGAGCCTGGTCAGATTGTATGGAAAATATGCACATATTCGAAATGCTGAATTTATGTCGCAGCAGGATCAGGAATTCTTTGATTCCGTGCGTCTTGAAATGTCAGATACAACTGCTGCACTGGCTGTCAGTTCGCTGTCCGATTATCTGAGCCGTTATTATGGAAAAAAAGTGCTGATTTTTCTTGATGAATACGATACTCCTCTACAGGAAGCGTATGTAAATGGATTCTGGAAAGAACTGGTTGATTTTATGCGGGGGTTATTTAATGCAACTTTTAAGAGCAACCCGTTTCTGGAACGTGGTCTGCTGACTGGCATTACCAGAGTCAGCAAGGAATCCATTTTTTCAGATTTAAACAATCTTACAGTAGTAACGACAACATCAGAAAAATACAGTACACAGTTTGGATTTACTCAGGATGAAGTTTCATACACACTTGAAGAATATGGACTGGAAGCGCAGAAAGAAAAAGTAAAATACTGGTACGATGGTTTTTCTTTTGGAAACCAGAAAGAAATGTATAACCCATGGTCCATTACCTGTTTTCTGGAGGAAAGAAAATTTAAACCATACTGGGTCAACACCAGCTCTAATGAGATGATCACTGCGCTGATCCAGAGAGGAAATGCCGAAACCAAAACAATTATGGAGGAACTCCTTGAGGGAAGAGAACTTGTAACAGAGATTGACGAAGAAATTATTTTTGAACAGCTTGGGAAAAAGAAAAACGCCATATGGAGTCTGTTGCTTGCAAGCGGGTATCTGAAAGTAGATAAAGTCTGTATGGACGAGCAGACCGATCGTTATATATATTATCTGAGTATTACTAACAGGGAAGTTCGGATGATGTTTGAAAACATGATCCGGGACTGGTTTTCGGATGAAGATGTTCCATATAATGAATTTGTCCGTGCATTGCTGCGTGATGATGTAAAGGAAATGAATCGTTATATGAATGATATATCTATGGCAACATTCAGTTATTTCGATGTCGGTAATTCTCAGAATTATTACACATCAAAATCAGACAGACCAGAACGCTTTTACCATGGATTTGTACTGGGACTGATTGTAGAATTGAAGGGAAGATACCACATATCTTCCAACAGAGAAAGTGGCTATGGACGTTACGATGTTATGCTGGAACCTGTCAACGAAACAGACCTGGCGTTTGTTCTGGAATTTAAAACATCTGAAGAAGGAGAAAAAACACTGCAAGATACCGTAGCAGCAGCCAGAAAACAGATACAGGATAAACAGTATACCAGAGTACTGGAAACAAGAGGAATAAAGCCGGAGAGAATACGGTGTTATGGGTTTGCGTTTCAGGGGAAGAAAGTATTGATTGGGTGAAAATTTGAAAACCTTGAGATTTCTATTGGAAATTTTAAATTTTCAAAGAAATTTCAAAGTTTTTAATGAAAATAATACTTAGATAGAGGGATTGATTTTTCAATATTTATCACGTATTATTAATTCCAAAGTATGTTTGTTGGAACTAATTCAATGCTTATAAATGGAGGAAGCCGTTATGAACAGAATAAAGATTCAAGACACAGACCTGGAGTTATCCAGACTGGGATTAGGATGCGTGAAAGCCGGTGTGAAATGGGACGGACAGGAAGCTTTTAATCTGTTTGATGCATTCCTGGATATGGGTGGAAATGTATATGACACTGCAAGAGTATATTCAGACTGGATCCCGTCTGAGAGAGGACGCAGTGAGCGTGTGATCGGCCAGTGGCTGGCACAGAGCGGTAAGCGCCATGACATTATTCTGGTAAGCAAGGGCGGTCATCCGGATATGACAAAGCCAAATCCGGACATGCATCAGTCAAGGATCAATGAAAGAAGCGTAAGATACGATCTGGAAGAGTCCTTAAGAGTACTGGGAACAGACTATATTGATATTTATTTCTATCACAGAGATAATGAAGAAATTCCAGTTTCCGAACTGATAGATCTTATGGAAGATTTCAGACAGCAGGGGAAAATCCGTTACTATGCATGCTCCAACTGGACAACTGCCAGAATGAAAGAAGCAGATGCTTATGCTGCATCCAAAGGCTATCGCGGTTTTGTGGCAAATGAGGCATTATATAATGTTGGTGAACCATGGATGAAACCTATGGCAGATGATACACTTGTAATGCTGGATGAAGAAATGCAGAAATATCACGAGGAGAATCCACGAAACCTGGCAATGCCGTATTCATCTGTCTGCAATGGATTCTTCCACAAACTTTTTGCAGAAGGCAAAGGCGCAGTTTCCGGTTCAGAATATTACACAGAGGGAAATCTGAAGAATGCAGAACGCCTTCATGAGCTGATGGAAGAGTACGAGATTTCTGTTACCCAGGCAGTTCTTGGATATCTTACCTGCCAGAAATTCCCTTGCCTGCCATTATATGGACCGAGAAATATTGCAGACCTGAAAGAAGCTATGGAAACATTCAGAATTCCATTCAGACTGGAAGACTATCCGCAGAAATAGAATGGTAAAAGCGTTTGTTTAGAATGGGAATGCCGAAAAGAAAATAGTATAAATTCTCAATAAAAAACAGCGGAAGAACAAAGGACAGAAAAGCTTAATTTTATAGAAGAACACAACTTAAGGGGCGAACGTTTTGATAGGATACCTCTTAAGTAGACAAGGTAAATAACCAAAATCTACTTAGAAGGTATCATATCAGTTAATGTTCGCCCCTTATTATAGGTTATAAATTATTTAATCCCGAATTTCAGCAAGTGCTTTTTTAAACTGAACTGTAAATAGAACAGATGTAAAGAGCACTGCAATAATATCCGCAATCGGTTCTGCCATATATACGCCGGTAGTCGGGTTGGATACCATATGAGGCATTATATAAATAAGCGGGATCAGCAGTACAAATTTACGGACAACCGCAACAATAATAGAATTTACTGCTTTTCCAAGAGAAGTAAATGTCATCTGGCAGGCAATCTGGATACCGAACAGGAACAGACCGCCAAGATAGATTTTCAGCATTGGCGCAGTAAATTCGATAAGGCTTGTATCTGCTGTAAAAATGCTTACAAATACTCTCGGAACAAGCTGTACAGCAGCCCAGAGAATTGCAGAATATGACAGACAGACAATCAGAAGTAAACGGAAAGTTCTCTTCACTCTGTCTGCATTTTTTGCCCCATAATTGTAACTGGAAATGGGCTGTGCTCCCTGCGCGATTCCCTGAAGTGGAAGCATGGCAAACTGCATAACACTGGTTAAAATTGTCATAGCTCCGACTGCGATATCTCCTCCGTAGCGAAGCAGGGAAGAATTAAAGCAGACAGATACAACGCTTTCGCTTGCCTGCATAATGAAAGCAGCAAGTCCAAGTGCGACACATGGGAGAATTACCTTTGGTATCAGACGCATATATTTCTTTCTGAGATGAAGCTGAGTCTTCTTACCGCAAAGAAACAGAACAACCCAGATTGTAGAAATCGCCTGAGAGATAATAGTTGCCAGCGCTGCACCTTTTACGCCCATATGGAAAGCAAAGATAAAGACAGGGTCTAAGGCAATATTGCAGACAGCACCGATCAGGACAGATACCATGGAAATGTTTGTAAATCCCTGCGCAGTGATAAATGCGTTCATACCAAGGGTTAACTGTACAAACAATGTACCGAAAGCGTAGATATTCATATAATCTACAGCATAACTGATCGTATTATCACTGGCACCGAAAGCCAGCAATAAATCTTTTCCCCAGATCAGCAGGACTGCTGTCAGAATAACAGAAATAATAACCTGCAGACTAAAACAGTTGCCTAATATATTTTCGGCAGAGTCATTATCCTGTTTTCCCATATAGATAGAAGCTCTTGGTGCACCACCGGAACTGACCAGTGCAGCAAAAGCGGAAACGATCATAATGATCGGCATGCAAACTCCTACACCGGTAAGTGCCAGACTTCCCTCCACCGGGATATGGCCGATATAAATTCGGTCTACAATGTTATAAAGCATGTTGATAAGCTGGGCGATCACCGTTGGAATAGACAGCTTCAGCAGAAGCTTCCCAACAGGTTCCGTACCCAGAAAGTTTTTATTGTCCTGCATGGACGTACCTCCCTTTAAAATTTTTAATAACTCAGGCGAATTTGCCGGTCATTCATTCATCATCTGGCGTGCATTAGCTGCCATAGATTCAATGATTTCTTTGTAAATACTCATGTGCTCTTCTGGAATATTGAGAATCAGTCGTTGGTTAAAATCCTGCTGCATTTTAAGCCCTGCTTTAAGAATTGGTTCCGCTTTTTCCGTACAGGAAAGCAAGATTTTCCGCCTGTCTCCGGCAACAGTCCCCCTCTGCAGATAGCCTGCAGTTACCAGCTTATCCACATGCACAGATACCAGATTCTTTTTTATATTTCGAAATTCACTGATCTGCTGGGCAGTACATAAATCCGGATTATTCTTCAGAAACATTAAAATATCGAAAGAAACTTGCGGAATGTCAAATTCATGAAGAATAGGCTCGCACATTTTATTGTAAGCACTCAGAGCATCATGGAAGAAAGTTATGAATGTGGATGGAGTCATAGCATAGATTCACCTCTCTTCTGAAAAAAAGTATTTTTTTGAACTGTATTAAATAATACATTATAGCTAAAGGAAAGTCAATGTAAGTGTTAATACTTTTGGGCAGGGATTGATTTTTTTTCAGGTATCTCGTATTATAAATCTTAAGATGTGTTTGATATGACTATGGGTATAAAGGAAAAGTGTAAGGCATGCAGATAGAAGAAATTTTACAGGAAATTATACGAATATGCGTAAATAATTCGGCAACAAAAGTTATACTATTTGGTTCAAGAGCAAAAGGAACTGCGCTGGAAAGAAGTGATATAGATATTGCTGTATGCGGTACAAAAGATAACGGGAAACTCCGAGAAGAACTGGAAGATATTTGATTTGGTTAAATTCGAAGAATTTCAGAAGCGTGTAGAACAGTTGCTTTCAGAAGAGAATTACTAAGGGGAAAAAGGGCACATATGAAAATTATAGCATATGAAGTAAGAGAAGATGAAGCGGAAATCATGAAAAAACTTGCAGGTAAACTTGGAATAGATGAACTGGTTACTACTGCAGAGCCATTGACTCTTGAGACTGTACGTCTTGCAGAGGGAGCAGCAGGTGTCACAACTCTGGGACAGAGTATTATTGATGAAAATGTCTGTCAGGCATTAAGAGATGCAGGTGTAAAAGGCTATTCCACCAGAACGGTCGGATATAATCATGTAGATTTGAAAGCAGCGGCAGAAGCCGGAATCCGTGTAAGCAATGCCACCTATTCCCCTCATGGAGTAGCAGAATACACGGTAATGTTAATCCTCATGACTTTGCGTAACTACAAGCCTGCATTATACAGAATTAATGTTAACGACTATTCCCTGAACGGTCTCATCGGAAAAGAACTCCATGATATGACTGTAGGAATTATAGGAACAGGCAAGATTGGTGCAGCAGTAATCCAGAATCTGTCCGGTTTTGGATGTAAGATTCTCGCACATTCCAGACATGAGGATGAAAATGTGAAGAAATATGCGACATATGTAGACATGGACACTATCTATTCCGAATGTGACATCATTTCTTTCCACACTCCATTAAATGATGCCACTTACCATATGGTTAATAAACGCACCATCGCAAAAATGAAAAAAGGTGTAATCCTCATCAACTGCGCCCGTGGAGAGCTGATGAACATCAATGATATCACCAAAGGAATTGAAGATGAACAGATAGGTGCACTGGCTCTGGATGTATTCGAAAACGAAAACGGCATTTATCACCACGACCGAAAAACTGACATCATCAAAAACAAAGATATGGCATATCTCCGTCAGTTCCCAAACGTCATTATGACCCAGCACATGGCTTTCTATACAGAACAGGCAGTAGTCAGTATGGTTCACTGCGGCCTGGAAAGCCTGGTGGCATTTGCGGAGAATAAAGAGTATAGGTGTCAGTTACAGTAATAAATTCCATGGTTGCTTTTGTGGATTTTATGAGAAATCAGACAAACCATACACAAATTTTGTAAATTTCATTCATAGGAATCTTTTCAGAAAGATGTTACAATAATTGAGCTGCAAAGAGATGACATCATGAAAGAAAGGATTTCATAAATGAAAAAGTTTTTAAGAAATATTTTGATCGGAGTGCTTGTGGTTGGAGTTGTTGCAGGTTTAGCTGCATTTAAGGTAGATGACAATAAAACTTATGCCGAACAGCTCATGGCACAGGACATGGTTACGATAAAGAATACAACTCCATTTGAGTTACAGAATCTTACAATTCAGTACAATAACGAAAAAGAAACTACCGTAAATGTAATAAATCCCGGAGAATCCGTGAAAGTAGAAGTTTTAGAGGATGCAAAACCTGTTATTTCAGTAAAAATTACCGGAAGTACAAAAGGCGGTATGAAGCTGTCCGGGTTTTTCACAGGACTGATTAATAATGAGACCTATTTCAGTGTTTATCTGGATGAAGACATGACTTTGGGAGTGAATTCCAATATTGTAAATGAGTGAATATAGAAATGTAGACAAAATGGCTGATTACCAATAATGTAGGTGATCAGCTATTTTACTATGCTAAAGTAGGTTCTTCGTTTCAATTGCGAATATCCGATTGGCTTTTAGCGAAATCAGTTAATTGTTCTGCTTCGACTATAGTTATCTTCAGAATGGATATGTTATATAGAACAATAAAAAGTTGAAAAAATAAGAAATAAATATTATATATACTATATCAATCCAAAACAAAACACACTATACTAAGTACAACAAAACAAATTGTACAGAAAGAAATACATAAGGAGGAAGTTGAAAATGAAAGCAGTGATCGCAATTGATTCATTAAAGGGAAGTTTAAGCTCCATGGAAGCAGGATACGCTATCGCAGATGGAATCCGCAAAGTTCATGGACAGAATGCGGAGATCGTAGTAAGACCTCTGGCAGACGGAGGAGAGGGAACTGTGGAAGCATTAGTAAGCGGAATGAACGGAGTGACACAGAATGTAATGGTAACAGGACCTCTTGGAACACCGGTGAACTGTGAATATGGAATTATTGAAAGCAGTCACACTGCAGTTATCGAGATGTCCGGTGCAGCAGGAATTACACTTGTTCCGGATGAAAAACGCAATCCGCTTTACACCACAACCTATGGAGTTGGAGAAGTGATCAAAGATGCCATTGCCAAAGGCTGCAGACGCTTTATCGTAGGAATCGGCGGAAGTGCTACCAATGATGGCGGGATCGGAATGCTTCAGGCATTGGGATATGGGTTCCTTGACAAAGAAGGAAAACAGGTTCCTTTTGGTGCAAGAGGACTGGAAGTGCTGGAAGAGATTACAGATGAATATGTACTTCCGGAACTTGCAGAATGTGAATTTCGTGTTGCATGCGACGTAACAAACATCTTGTGTGGAGAAAATGGCTGCAGTACAGTATTCGGTCCACAGAAAGGTGCAACCCCATCCATGATCATGCAGATGGACAAATGGCTGGAAAACTATGCTGCACTTACAGAAAAGAAATACACAAAAGCCAATGCACACCAGGCTGGTACAGGTGCAGCAGGCGGACTTGGGTTTGCATTCTTAAGCTTTACCAATGCGGTTTTGGAATCGGGGATTAAGATTGTTTTAGAGGAAACCGGGCTTGAGAAATATATGGAAGATGCAGATATCGTAATTACAGGAGAAGGCCGCCTGGATGGTCAGACTGCAATGGGCAAAGCTCCTGTTGGAGTTGCACGTCTTGCAAAGAAACATGATATTCCTGTAATTGCTTTCGCAGGAAGCGTAACAAAAGAAGCCGTTGCCTGTAACCAGAACGGAATCGACGCATTCTTCCCAATTCTCAGAGGGGTTGTAACGCTGGAAGAAGCCATGAACCCGGAGAATGCAAAAGCGAACATGACAGATACCGTAGAACAGGTATTTCGTCTGATGAATATTAAGTAAACCAAGTAAGCCTTCTGATAAACTGCGGAGCAGTTATTGGTTATGAGCAAGTAGCGAAGCGGATAATTTTATCCGCTTGACTGCATAGAGATTACAATTTTTCTGCCAGGTACAGAAGTACTGCGTCCTTAAATTTACGTGGATTCAATCCGGTCTTTTTATAAATATGGTTCAGTTTATACTGGAGCGTATTCTTATGCAGAAATAACTGTTCACTGGTATCATGCAGGGACATATCCTGCTCAAAATAAGTACTGATAATATGAAGTTCTTCTTCCGTGAGACTTGCAGTCGTCCGGGAGAGGAACTCTTTTTTTTCTTCTTCACCCAGTCCGGAGAGGATAAGCTCCAGCACAAGATCATCGAACATTACGAAACCTTCTGTTGTGTCTGTGACGCTTTTTAAAGCAGTACGTGCGGAAGAACAGGATTCTGCAAGCTGGTAAATGGATGTGCTTTTTCCAACTGCAATTTTCAAAAGCATTTTATTGTCAGCGGCAAATTGTTTCAGAATAAAAGAATTCTTTTCAAAAAGCTCTGTATCTATGACTGCCAGATACTCATTGGGATAATGAAAGGTATACAGATTCACCGGAAACATGGAGAACATCTGTGTTACTTTCTGCTCGAGAAGAGAAAGATTTGCCATATTGTATCTGGTGTTTACCTGAATCAAAATCAGGCGTTTGGAAGTCTGGACACTGATGTCGAATTCTTTCAGCAGCTTGTGAACATAATCCATATTTCTGTCAGCATTGTCGTTTCGGATCAGAGAGTCAATGAGATACTGCCTTTTATCATTCTGGCTGCGGCTGATCATATTCAGCTCCTGCTCCCGGACAAGAAGATTCGTGATGCGTTCTGCCAGATGAGCATATTTCCTTACAGTATCTGGTTCGCCCGTAATTCCGATCACAGCAAGAAGAGACTGATTATGATAAACGGGCATATTGATACCTTTCTGGATTCCATAGAAGCTGTTGTCAGAAGAGACCTCGATTGTATTGCCGGTTGCAGCAGCCTTCTGACCGATTTCGTGAAAGGTTCCGATTCTTTTAGGATTTGTGCTTGCAAAAATAATACCTGACTGATCTATGAAATTAATATCCTGCCCGCAGACATCTTTTACAGTATTTACAATCTGCATGGCAAGGGAATGGTCTATTTTTATCTGCATGGTAAATGCTCCAATGATTCGGTTAAAATGTATATTTGTACTTTAACATAAATCGAAATGAATCACAATGTCAGATTTCCTGTCTCTGTCAGATCGGCTGCTGATCCAGTCCAAAATAAAAAATCATCAGGAACATCAGCTGGTCTTTTAACGAAAACTTCTTAAGCGCAGGAATCTGCCATGCTTCATCAGGATAGGCATTCTGCAAAAAAAGATCATTTCTCCAATGCAGACCATACAGCATCAGCCGTTTTCCTTCTCTGATGGCTTCCGGTTCCATGATAAGTTCCCAGCGGAGCTGATCCATCAGATGCAGATACAGAGAAGTGCATAATACCAGATTGCTGGTACGGTTATGGAACTGTATTGTACGCTCCAGGTCAGAGGCACGGGAAAAAATGATGTGGTATTTCTGAAAGATATCTATGTATTCTGTATAAAAATCCCATAAAGTTCCTGCTGTGATTCCATATCTGGAAGTACGGACCAGAACCTGAAACTGCCTGGGACCGCATGCAGCAGTTTGCTTCAGCAGTGCCTGCTTCACAGCTGCAATTACTGCTTTACCGATCAGTTCGCCCAGCTTGGAATGTCCGGACGCATCTGTGAGAGTGTGTGCACCATCCATATCAGCGGCAATGACAGTACCGTCAGTTCCGGAACCTGTGGCAGGTTCTTCGGAATAACAGCTCCCCAGAAGAAGCTGGGAAACGGCAGAAGCCTTGGCCTCGGAACAGACCATTAATGCGCGTACCATGGCAGGATCTGTAAGGTTTTGATTGATATAAAGAAATACATTGATAGTACCGGGAGGAAGCATTTCGTATTTTCCTTCCTGTTCGTAATAGGAAGAAGGATCTCCGGGGCACATTCCGTTAGAATCAATTCCGCCGGTGACAGCTGCAGTTACAGAAAGATCCTGAAAACTGACAGTTTCTACAGCGCAGAGTTCAGTCCATGCAGCGGTACTTAAAGCCGTACATGAGGCAGGATCAATTCCAAGCAGTTTTGCATGAACTGCAAGATCTTCTTCATAAGTATCACCGAGCATTTCACATTCATAAGCACCGTTCATACAGTTGATATTTAATGCGTGAGATAAATGTGTGGTGAGACCGCCGTTTAATGGACTAGTACTGAGAATTTTTGTTCTGCCGGGAAAAGAGAAGATAGTGCATCCGTCTTTTTCTGTAATATGAAAGTTTAAAGGCAGATTATTTCTTTCCATGGATACCTCCCTAAATATATTCTACACGGAAACCTGATTCCTGGCAGTAACGATCAACTTTAGAACCTTTATAGCAGCGGATATATGCGGCCTTGTTTATGATCCATGGACCAATGAATTCCGGATCATGCCGTATTTCGAGATATTGCAGCCGGTTACAGCCGTGAAAGATCCACTTGCCAAGGTAACGGACATTCGCAGGGAGCGTCACATGTGTCAGATTATTACATTTAAAAAATGAGCTGTCATCCAGAAATTCAAGGGAATCCGGTAATTTCAGATTTTTCATGCCGCAGAAATAGAATGCCTGTTTACCGATTGTTTTCAGGCCGTTCGGAAAATTGATATGTTCTAATTTCTTACATTTATAAAAAGCTCTGTCATCGATTTCCGACAAAGAAGAAGGAAAAGCGATTTCTGTAAGAGAAGAACATTCTGAAAAGGCATCTGCTTTGAT
This sequence comes from uncultured Blautia sp., assembly GCA_905209435.1. The sequence continues at coordinate 29,799 of CAJLTE010000028.1, forward strand.
GGAAGCCAGATGGCTGTCAGGGGCAAATTCTAATTTCTTTAAGCGCAGACCGTTGCGGAATGCATTTTGGGGTATAGTTGTCAGTCCGGCCGGAATCTGAACCTGCTCAAGGGAAGGACAGTCACTGAAAGCGCCAATACCGATTTTTTGCAGGTTGCCCGGAAACTCCAGACTGTTTAGTCTGGAACAGCCCTGAAATGCTTTGGCACCAATCTGCTGCATTTCATATGGAAAAATAACAGATCTTATAATTGACCGCTTGAAAAAGGTTTCAGATGAAATGGTATGGCAATTATCTGGCAAGATCATATCCGGTTTCAGATAAGGCGAAGAATTACGCCTGGTAAGAGTTAGTGTTTTTGGGTTATTGCTGTTATAAAATTGCATAAAAAATACTCCTTCACAATAGAAAAAATGTTTTCTCTGTGACAGAGCAGTGCTTTTTGGTAATCTATATGAAACAAAATACCGATGATACTGCCAATGTCTACCATCCAGAGGAAAGGAGAAAACATAAATAAAGGATGATTTTCTTATAATATTAGGGAACACTAAAGAAGATCACCCTTCCAACTGTCATTGCGTGTAACAGATGGCGGCAGCTTAAAGCAGGTATTCTGACTCACGCAGTAACGTTATATCTCTCCTTCTCACAAAAATGCAATGGATGCGAGATACAACTGCACGTACACAGCAGCACGACTGTTCAGGATTTCCACCTGATTCCCTCTTAGCTGAAGATCCGATAATTGCTATCGTGACCAGCAGAACTTAAAACCGGTAATTGTCAATAAATGTTCTATTCAATTATCTTCTATTATAATGGATTTTGTATAAAATTCAATAATTTTTTTCAAAAAACAAATTTTTTGTTTCAGACAGAAGCACGAAATGTACGAAAAAAGGTAATTATAGCAAAAATAATTAGAAAAAGATGGGATTAGTGTAAATGAAAAAATTGACAATTTGTGCAAAAAATGTTATTGTATCTATGATAATTGAATTGCGTTTAGTGCCAATGTACAGCTCATTATTATGGTAATGATTGAAGAATTATTGGGTGAGAATCCCAAACAGGGCGAATACCCTGCAGTATTTTAGTCTGCATTTCACTGTACTCTTATAGTCGGTATAACCAAGGGGTTACCAGATTCATGAGAGACAAGTGAACTCTGTACATGAAAGATATTCCCTGCCGGAAACCGGCAGGGATTTTTTGTACCTTGAAAACTGAATACTGGAAGAATAAGGATTTGTGACTGTAAATGTGAGAAGGTGTATGTGGGAAAATCAATGCCGGGAATAGATAGGCAACATATGAAAAGAAAAAGGTGAAAGAATGATTGAAAAGAAAAAAGTATTAAGGAATAGTATGCGGATTGCAATACTGTTTCTGTTTATGATGATAAGCGTTTTTTCATTTAATGTATATGCAGATGAAAACGCATCCCTGTCACAGGATGATAAAGGGAATTATTTAATTAAAACAGAACAAGATTATTATAATTTTATCGAAAATATACAAAATTACAATAAGAAAAAAGTTATATTATGCAATGATATTAATATTTCAGATGTTCCAGAAGCATCATCTAGTTTTGATGGCACATTGAACGGAAAAGGATATACCATTACATATTCTTCAAAAGAAGCCAAAGAAAATATTGCTGTATTTCCTTTTCGCATAAATGATAATGGAATTGTGGAAAATGTAAATGTCCAAATAGATGAATCATATGCATATAACAGCGAAACAGATGAATTTCAAACTGTTTTTTCACGATGTGATGGAATTGCAAGAGGAATAACAATTAAAGGAAATGTAACTTGTATTTATGATGATGAAGATACAGATGTTTCCATAGGTGCAATTGAAGGAAATGGAGTTTTAATGGATTCTTCTGTAGCAATAACTTATAGCTTACAGAGTGAAAAAACAAGCGAAGAGATAGCTGCTGATATTATTGATAATGATTTAGCATTTGAATTTTGTCAGTTAGGGACAACTTATACAGGAATAACTTATCAAAATTGTATAGGATATGGACAGTATTCGAAAGAAATAAAGTCATTAGCAGATGAGCTAGAGCCTAAAATAGAAGATGATACATGGGGATATTTATGTGTTTCATTTATGCGAAAAAGTTTTTCTAGTACATTAGCAAGTGCCACTAACTGCTATTATGATAAAGAAAATATGCCAGACATTAATGTTATGTCTGAATATATTGTAAATAGAGATAATAATAAAGAGTTTCCTAATTATGTTGATTTTGGCAAGACCACTACTGAAATGAAAAAGCAGGGAACTTACGAAGGTTTTGATTTTAATAAGAAATGGAGTATTTCACCAGAATATAATAATGGATATCCATATTATAATCCGAGAACTGAAGAAATAACACTTAAAGTTCAGGCTTCTACTGAGCCTAAAGTATGGAGTACAAGCGTAAATAGAGATTATAATCGCTTTGTTGATTGTGCTAAAAATTATCATTTTCCATATGAAGTAAAAATAATAGATGGAAAGAAAACTATTATTTATGACGACGGTGACAATAATATTGTAACTGTAACAGGAGCAAAATTTGTAGATTTAACGGATGAACAGCAAGCTCTTGTAAAAAAATATGGTATAGAAGTGATATTACCATCTGATGATATAAAGAAAGATATAAAATCTGCAACAATTGATACGAGCTTTTTAGGACAGCGCCCATTAACAATAGAATGGATTAACAAACCAATTTTAAAATTTGCGGATGGACAAGAAGCGAAAGCGACAGAAGATGGTTACAGTTTTAAAATTGAAGTGATAGACGGTACGGGTGAAGTGGTGGATAATGAAGCAGGTGGAGCTTCCAGCAATCCAGACAACTGGCCGGTTTATTATGAAAAAGCCCAAAAAGCTATTGATATTATTATGAAGTATTGTCAGAACAAAAATGCATTTGGTTCTAAAGAAGCTCCTTCTTATGAAAATACAGATATTTGGGCAATCTTTACTGCGGCTAGATGTGGATATACTCCATATGGAGACAATGATTATTTTGACAAATGGTTTGTAAATACCAAAACATATTTGCAGTCACTGAAAAATCAGGGGACAGATGTGGCTCAGTGGAAAACAACAGATATTTCAAAATTAATTCTTGCAATAGAGGCTATCGGGTATGATCCTAGAGATATTTCCTCAGTAGACCTGTTATCAGCAGTGGGAGCAAGGCAGAGTACGGATTTAACTTACACAACTGTATATGCTATTAATGCAATAAAGGCAGGTGGATATACGGCAGATACGTTTACAGATGCAGAATTAGATCAATGGGCTCATGATACTGCAAAAAAATTGTTGAATGCAGAAGATAAAATTTTTGTAAATGCAGATAATACAATGGGATGGCAGCCACTTATCTTTTGGTATAATAAGCCAGGATTTGAAGACGTTAAAGAAGCAGTAGATTTTGCTCAAAAAAAATTACCTGCAATTGCACAGAGAGCAACAGGTTCTTTCTGTACAGCAGGATTTGAGACAGGTTGTGCTTCCTATGGTAATAACGCATGGAATGATGCTCAGGCAATGCTTTTTGCAGGAACATTTGGTGTAAATGTTTTAGACCCTGCCAGTGGATATACGAAAAATGGAAATAACATTTTGGATGCATTTTTTGATCTGGTAGATGTGGACGGAGTTCTGGATGGAAGCATCCATGGATTTACCAACTACGATGTACCACAGATCGCCCGTGGTCTGGATGCATTTATCAGACAGTATGAAGGAACTTCCAGTTTCTGGCAGTTTACAGATGTACCAGTTCCGACCAGGGATGTAAATGATCTGATCCTCGCCCTGGATGA
>CAJLTE010000029.1 GCA_905209435.1 uncultured Blautia sp.
TTGGTAACAAAAAATGCCGTATTTATGCGGCTTGTGGCGTTTTGCAAACGCCTAAGTATGTTTATTGAGAGAGAGGGGGAAACGCCGATGATGACAGTGAATGAGGTAAGTAAAATAACAGGAGTGAGTATACGCACTTTGCAATATTATGACACCATTGGTCTCTTAAAACCAGTAGAATATACCGCATCAGGATACAGACTGTATGACGATACATCCTTAGAAAGGTTACAGCAAATTTTACTGTTCAGGGAACTGGAATTTCCGCTTAAGGAGATTAAAGGTATCATAGATGCACCTAATTTTGACAGAAACAGAGCATTAGAACAGCAAATTGAACTGCTTACTATGAAAAAAGAACATCTGGAAAATCTTATTAACCTTGCTCGGGGAATAAAAGGAATAGGGACGAAATATATGGATTTTAAAGCTTTTGATACGAGAAAGATAGATGAGTATTCTAAACGTGCAAAGGAACTGTGGGGACAGACGCCTGAGTATAAAGAGTACGAAGAGAAAACAAAGAACTGGACAGAAGATGACGAAGTTACAGTTGCGAATGAGTTTATGAAGATTTTTGTTGAGTTCGGGCAGATGAAGGAAATGAATCCATCCGATGAACAGGTTCAGACACAGGTTAAAAAACTTCAGGATTATATTACGGAACATTTTTATACATGCTCGGTTAAAATTTTGCAGGGGCTTGGAAGGATGTATGCTGGTGGAGGAGAACTTACTGAAAATATTGATGTTGCAGGTGGAACAGGAACTGCGGAATTTGCAAGTAAAGCTATTGATATATTTGCAATGAATAGAATGTGAAATTGATATTTTTATTGTTACAAAGAATAATTTAAAATATCTTGAGAAGCGGATGTGAATGACCTGAAATGAGAAAAATATAATTTTCAGTCATCGTAATAAGCGAATAGGGATGACTGAAAATGAGAAAAGAATAATTCCAGTCACCTTCAGAGGCGAATATAGATGACTTAAAATAAGAAAAATAAAAATGAGGTCATTGTAAGACACAAGTATGAATGACCTGAAATAAGAAAAATATGATTTACAGTCATCATGAGAGACGAGAATAAATGACCTGAAATAAAAAAGGTAGAATTCCAGTCATCTTAAAATGAGACTATGAATGACTTAGAATAAGAAATGTAGGAATACAGTCAACATCAACAGAGATTTTGTTTGACTAGATTTACAAAAAATAAAAATCCAGTCAAAGAACATGAAATATAGACAGCATTACAATAATATATTGTGACCTGTTATACTTTATTAGAGCTTTTTCAAGCATTAATCAAGAGTATAGATTATTTACAACAACTTCATCGTCTCAAAAATCCGAAAAAGCCAGGAAAACCAGAAATCAACAGAGTTCGTGTTGACTAATTTGTATAGTAGATGATAAAATTAATCTATAAAATTATTGTATCTGATTCACGCATCTGCGAAATATTTGCTGAAAAAGACATAACAGTAATTAATTGAAATGATCTTAATACAAATAAATAAGAAAACTCTGACGGCAAGGAGAATCCGAGCGGAAATAGTTACTAGATAAGAATTTACAAAACCATTTTTCTGACAAAACGCCAGGAAAGTGGTTTTTTGTATATTTAGAAAGTTTCGGTGGAATTACCTGTCATACAAAAATCTGAGGATAGGAATACCTTATGTCGGATAGAAATTCCGTTGCTAAAGAGAAATGTCGTAAATCTAAAAGATTGTAGGTTAGTACATCGTTTTCGAAATAACTATACCACTCACTTGTCTGCAAATTCGATTGCACAGATGAAAAAGCCTCAGCGTAGCCCGCTACGCCTACGTTTTTTCATCTGCACACTCGAATCCATATCCTGCGCGATTGGTATAGTTATTTACGAAACGATGTACTAGATTCTATATTAAGCAGCAAAACAATAGGAGGGGCAATATGTTAAAAGTAGCAATATACGGAAAGGGCGGTATCGGAAAGTCCACAGTGACTTCCAATCTGGCGGCCGCTTTTGCAAATATGGGGAAGCGTGTCATTCAGATCGGCTGTGATCCGAAAGCGGATTCCACTATTAATTTATTAGGCGGAGAGCCACTTCGTCCGGTAATGAATTTTATGCGGGAAGAGGACGAGGAGCCGGATGAGCTGGCGCAGATTTCAAAGGAAGGATACGGCGGAATCCTCTGCATTGAGACTGGCGGACCGACACCAGGACTTGGCTGTGCGGGACGTGGAATTATTGCAACTTTTCAGCTCCTTGAGGACATGGAATTATTCGAACATTATAAGCCGGATGTGGTTTTATATGATGTATTAGGCGATGTTGTATGTGGCGGTTTTGCAGCACCGATCCGTGAGGGATACGCAGACAAAGTTCTGATCGTTACATCCGGAGAGAAGATGGCACTGTATGCTGCGAACAATATTTCCAGCGCAGTCAGAAACTTCGAGGATCGCAGCTATGCCCGTGTATTTGGCATCGTGTTAAACCACAGAAATGTAGAAAATGAGACCGAGAAAGTACAGGCATTTTCTGAAAAAATCGGAGTGCCGATCGTAGGAGAAGTGCCGCGAAGTGATGAAATCATCCACTGGGAAGAACAGGGAAAGACAGTGATCGAAGGAAATCCAGACTCCGAGATCAGTAGATGTTTCCTTGACCTGGCTGCATTGTTATGGAAAGAAGAGGAAAACGTATGAGACAGGAAGCCTATTTTTGTACAGTAAAAGAGCTGAATGAACTGGGAAAAGATAAGATTCCGCAGCAGCTTATTTCCCATACACATCTGATCTACAGTTCTCCGGCAACGTTGGCGTTCAACTCGCCGGGAGCAGAAGGATTTGGCGTTAAGCGTGCAGGTCTGGCAGTTCCGGACTCTATCATGCTGATCGTGTCTCCGGGATGCTGTGGTCGTAATACATCGGTGCTTAGTTCCATGCGTGCTTACCATGACCGTTTCTATTATCTGCTGATGGACGAGACAGATATCGTAACAGGAAGACATTTGAAAAAGATTCCAAAAGCAGTGGCGGAAATCTGCGAAGAACTTGAGAAAAAGCCATCCGTTGTGATGATATGTATTACCTGTGTGGATGCCCTGCTTGGCACAGATATGGAGCGTGTCTGTCACAAGGCAGAGGAATATGCAGGGATTCCCGTAAGACCATGCTATATGTATGCGCTGACCAGAGAAGGCAGAAAGCCGCCGATGGTACATGTGCGGCAGTCCATTTATTCTCTGCTGGAGCCGAAGAAGAAAAAAGGAAATGTGGTGAATTTACTGGGATATTTTTCACCGCTGGTGGATGATTGTGAACTTTATGATCTGCTTCACGGAGCTGGGGTAAAAACAATCCATGAGATTTCCAGATGCAGGGATTATGCGGAATACCAGACTATGTCAGAAGCAAACTTTAATCTGGTGCTGCATCCGGAAGCGCGCTTTGCAGCAGAGGATTTTCATGACCGTCTGAAAATTCCGTATATTGAGCTGTGCAGACTGTATCAGATTGATAAAATTGCCAGTCAGTATCGTGCATTTGGAGCTGCATTAGGTGTGGAATTTGATGATGAAATACCGCGAAAGGCAGCAGAGGATGCAGTGGCAAAATTTAAGAAAGTACATACAGATGCAGCGTTTGCAGTTGGAGAATGGATGAATGGAGATCCATTTGAGCTGGCACTTGCACTGGTGCGCTATGGATTTCGTGTACCGGAGATTTATGGAACCTTATCCGGTGAAAATTTCATCTATGTGAAGCAATTAGCACAGATCAGTCCGGAGACAAAAGTATTTTCCAACCTGGAACCAACCATGCTGTATTATGACGGAAGTCAGTCCGGTGTCAATCTGACTATTGGAAAAGATGCCGGATATTATCATAAAGAATGTCCAAACGTGCTCTGGAATGAAGAACGGCAGCCATACGGTTATGCCGGTGTTCGCAGACTGTTTGAGGCACTGGCGGAGGTGTAACGCGATGAGGGGATTGAGAAAATATCTGACACCTTTTGCACCGGATCAGTCCGGAGCTGTGTCTGTATTATATGAATTTGGTGGAATTATTGTTATCTGTGATGCCGGTGGCTGCACCGGAAATATCTGTGGATTTGATGAGCCTCGGTGGTTTGAGAGCAAAAGTGCACTGTTCAGTGCAGGGCTTCGTGACATGGATGCGATCCTTGGCCGTGATGATCGTCTGGTGGCAAAACTTGCAGATGCAGTGACAAAGCTGGATGCAAAGTTCGCGGCGATCATCGGGACACCGGTTCCGGCAGTGATCGGAACGGATTATCATGCACTGAAGCGTATGACTGAGAAGAAAGTAGATCTGCCGATCCTGACTGTGGACACGGATGGCATGAAATTATATGATAAGGGCGAAGAGAAAGCATGGCTGGAGCTGTTCCTGGTATTTGGATGCGAAAAGGAAGCGGTGATTCAGGGCAGGATAGGAATCCTGGGCATGACACCACAGGACATCAGTGATCTTCACGCAGCAGACCGCATCCGGGAACGTTTTGCGGCAGAGGGGAAAACAGCAGTCTGTTACGGAATGGGAAACGGACTTGAGGATGTGAAAACGGCTTCCAGCGTAGAAAAAAATATCGTGGTATCACCGTCAGCTTTGGAAGCAGCGAAATATCTGGAACGAACCTATGGAACACCGTATGAAGTGGGATATCCGCTGGTGGATGAATTGGTCTGCGATATGAATTATCATGGAAAAAAGGTGCTTATTGTACAGCAGCAGGTGATCGGAGGTGCTATCCGGGAGGAAATATTAAAGAAAGCACCGGATGCACAGGTAACAGTGGCAAGCTGGTTTATGATGAAACCGGAGCTTCGCAGGGACGAAGACCTGCATCTGCGTGACGAAGAAGATTATATCGAATTGGTGGAAAATGGAGCCTATGATGTGATTTATGCGGATCCATGTATGGCGAGAATGACACCGAAGTTTGAGGGAGTATTTGTGGACACTGTACATTTTGCTATGTCAGGGAAACTTGTAACAGTGGAAGCAGCGAAGGAATCAAAAGAACCGGGAAAACTGGACAGTCACGATCAGTATGATTACAATCGTACGAGTTCAGTGGGAGAAGCGTATGAATAAAGAGGAAATAACCTGGCGTATCCGGGTATACGGTATCGTTCAGGGAGTTGGATTTCGGCCGACAGTAAGCCGCCACGCGACGACCCATAGAATTCGCGGAACTGTCTGTAATAAGGGACCCTATGTGGAAATTTATGCACAGGGCACAAAAGAACAGGTCGAAGGATTCCTGAACGAGCTGGAAGAACATCCGCCGAAGCGTGCGGCTATTTTAAAAATAAATACAGAAGATATTACTGCAGAGACAGCAGTACATTTTGAAACATTTGACATTATTGAGAGTGAGAAAACAAAGGGTGAGATCTTCGTTTCCCCGGATATTGCAATCTGTGAAGAATGCAAGGAAGAAATGTTTGATCCAAAGAACCGGCGGTATCTGCATCCGTTTATCAACTGTACCTGCTGTGGCCCAAGGCTTACCATTCTGGATGCACTGCCATATGACAGGGAACGTACAAGTATGAAAGAATTTCCCATGTGCCCGGACTGTGCGAAAGAATATTTTGATGAAAAAACAAGACGCTATGATGCCCAGCCTGTATGCTGCAATGAATGTGGACCGGAAGTGTATCTGATCGGCAGATCAGAGCGGGGACGGGAAGCTATTACATATACGCGGCAGATGATCAGTGAAGGTAAGATTGTGGCGATCAAAGGAATCGGAGGTTTTCATCTGTGCTGTGATGCGACGAATGAAGAAGCAGTTAAGCGTCTGCGGACATTAAAGAAACGTCCTGCCAAGCCTTTTGCAGTGATGGCAAAGGATGAAGCAGTGGTAAAACAGGAATGTGTTGTAACACCGGAGCAGGAGGCAATACTTACCGGACACCAGAAACCAATCCTGTTACTGGACAGACAAAACAATGGCAGACTGGCATCTTCTGTAGCACCGGGAAATCCGAAAGTTGGCGTGATGCTTCCTTATGCACCGGCGCAGTTGCTGATATTTCAGTATGATGATGGAATCAAAATGCCGGATCTTCTGGTGATGACCAGCGGGAATACTTCGGGGGCTCCGATTTGTCGTGAGGATGAAGAAGCTATTGCTGAACTGTCACATTTATGTGATGCGATGCTCTCACACAATCGAAAAATCAGGATCCGGGCAGATGATACGGTGATGGATTTTTATAAGAATGAACCGTATATGATCCGGCGCTCCAGAGGTTATGCACCATTGCCATTTATGACATCAACAGACTGGAAAGGACAGGTACTTGCTGTTGGTGGAGAATTGAAAAATACTTTTTGCATTGGTGTGGACAGTCGGTTTTATCCGTCACCATATGTGGGAGATCTGGAAGATCTGAGAACGGTAAAGGCATTGCAGGAGACGATTCACCGTTTTCAGACATTATTGGAAGTAAAGCCACAGGCAGTGGTCTGTGACCTGCATCCAAAGTACAATTCAACAGTAGTTGCAAAGGAATTGGGTTATCCGATGATCCAGGTGCAGCATCATTACGCGCACATCTTATCCTGCATGACAGAAAATGACTGCCAGGAACCAGTCATCGGAGTTGCTTTTGACGGAACCGGATATGGAACGGACAGCACGATCTGGGGCGGAGAGATTCTGCTGGCAGATTATGAGGATTTTACAAGATTTGGAAGTATTACTCCGTTTTTGCAGATTGGCGGTGACACTTCCGCAAAAGAGGGCTGGCGTATTGCGGTATCTATGATCTATGGATACACGAAAGACCGCGAACAGGCATGGGAGATTATTGAAAAGCTTGATCTTTGCAGTGAACAGGAAAGCAAAGTGCAGTTTACTATGGCAGACCGGAAAATCAATGCAGTGATTTCAACCAGTGTGGGAAGGCTTTTTGATGCAGTCAGTGCGATACTTGGTATCAGGCGACAGTCAAGTTTTGAGGGCGAAGCATCGATGGCACTGGAGTTTGCGGCAGAAGCATACGAACAGCGAAAATATGAACAGCAAGAATGTGAACAAGAAAAATACAAACAGCAAAAAAACAAATATGAGCCGCAACAAGATGTAGATGGAATGCTGACCGGAAATGAAAAAACGGACAGGCTGGTATATGAAAATGAGGAACGTTTCATTTTGAATACCAGAATGCTGGTACAGCAGATCGTAGAAGAAAAAATCCAAGGTGCAGACAGCGAAAGGCTTGCATATCTGTTCCATCAGGTACTGGCAGAGCAGATTACAACAGTCTGCATCGAGGCCCGCAACAACAGCGGCAGAAATAAAGCTGCCCTGAGCGGAGGAGTATTTCAGAATCGATTGTTGCTGCGTCTGACAGAAGAACGACTCATGCAGGAAGGATTTGAAGTGCTGCGGCACCACATGATTCCGCCAAATGATGGAGGAATCGCGATCGGGCAGGCAGCATATGGGATGTGGCATTTGAACAATAATATATGAGTGGACAGGAGGATATAAAAAATGTGTGTAGGATTATCTGCAAAAGTAGTAAAGATCAGTAACGGCACAGCGCTCATCGACGCAGGCGGTGCCAAAAGAGAGGTTTCTTCCCAGCTTCTGGAAGATCTGGAGCCTGGAGATTATGTCATGGTTCATGCAGGTGTGGCGATTGCAAAGATCACTGATGAAGATGACAGTGAAACAGAACAGCTCATGGAGGAATTTTTATAATGGCAGAGGAGAAAAGTGAAAAGAAGAAAACCGCCAGAGAGATTATAGAAAACTATGACGGTCCGAATGTGCGGATCATGGAAGTATGCGGCACGCACACTCATGAGATTTTCAGACTGGGAATTCGTAAATTACTGCCAGAGCAGGTGGAACTGATTTCCGGTCCTGGCTGTCCGGTATGTGTGACACCAGTCAGCTTTATTGACGAGGCAATTTATCTTGCACTGGAAAAGGGAGTTACTATCTGTACATTTGGTGATCTGGTGCGTGTGCCGGGGACAAAGATGAGCCTTGCGGGAGCACGTGAACAGGGAGCAGATATCCATATTGTGTATTCTCCGGCAGATGCGGAAAAATATGCCAGAGAACATCCGGACAAGCAGGTCACATTTCTGTCTGTCGGATTTGAAACAACGACACCGGCGGGGTGTCTTTCTGTAAAAGCTGCAAAAGAAGACGGACTGGATAATTACTCGATATTGACTGCGAATAAAACCATGCCTCAGGCTTATGAGGCGTTAAAGGGCAGCGCGGATGTATTTTTATATCCGGGACATGTCAATGCGATCACAGGAACACGCCTGTGTGAATCCCTGACAGAAGAAGGAGTCAGCGGAGTTGTGGCAGGATTTACTGCAAAAGAACTGATGACAGCGCTGGCAGTTGCACTGGTAAAATTTCAGGAAGGAAAGCCGTTTTTTGTAAACTGCTATCCGCGTGTAGTGACACAGGATGGGAGCAGGGAAGCACAGTTACTTGTAGATGAGATGATGGAAGCCTGTGACTGTGAATGGAGAGGACTGGGTGTGATTCCTGCATCCGGCATGAAATTAAGAGAGGAATGGCAGAATTTCGATGCACGTATCAAATATCAGATGCCGAAAATAGAAGGAAAACCAAATCCGGCCTGTCGCTGTGGCGATGTGTTGCAGGGAAAATGCAAACCATCTGACTGTAAAGTGTTCGGAAAAGGCTGTACACCACAGCATCCGGTCGGAGCCTGTATGGTATCCGGTGAGGGAGCATGTTCTGCGTATTATCAGTATTCATAAGATATGAAATTATCTTTATAAGAAAGAAGGAAATCGTCATGGAAAATAAAACAGTAACAATGGCACATGGTGCCGGTGGCAAACAGACATCTGAACTGATCGACCAGGTGTTTAAAGCACATTTTGCAAACAAGGATCTGACGGCAGATGATGCTGCAGTGTTAGTTCCGCCGACAGGCAAAATGGCAGTATCTACCGATGGTTTTATCGTATCTCCGGCATTTTTTCCAGGAGGAAATATTGGCAAATTATCTATTTGCGGTACTGTGAATGACCTTGCCTGTATGGGAGCAAAACCGTTGTATCTTACCTGCGCATTTGTAATCGAAGAGGGATTTCCGATGGAAAAACTGGAAGAAATCGCTGCAGCCATGGAGAAAACGGCAAAAGAAGCAGGCGTACATATTGTATCAGGAGATACAAAGGTTGCAGGAAAAGGTCAGGTGGATGGAGTTTTTATTACCACAACCGGAATGGGCGAAATAGAAGAAGGAGTAACCGTCGGCGGAGAACTGGCGAAACCTGGGGATGCGATCATTGTAACCGGTGATATCGGACGTCACGGATGTACGATCCTGTTAGAGAGAGAAGATTTTGGAATCGATGCGGACGTGACCAGTGACTGTGCACCTTTGTGGAATACAGTAAAGGCAGTTATGGACACTACACACAATCTGCATGTGATCCGTGATGCAACCAGAGGCGGTGTCGGAACTGTCCTGTACGAAATCGCAGGTCAGAGCAACGTAGGCATTCACTTAAATGCAGCAGCAGTCCCGGTACAGCCGGAAGTAAAAGGTGTCTGTGGAATGCTTGGACTGGAACCTTTATATCTGGCATGTGAAGGAAGACTTGTCATCATGGCACCAAAGGAAGAGGCAGAAAGCATTGTAGAAACATTGCGGAAATGCCCATATTCCGCAAATGCAGCGATCATTGGTGAAGTGATCGCAGAGGAACCGGGAAGAGTTATCATGGAGACCGAGATCGGTACACAGGCACTGCTTCCGCAGCCGGGAGGAGAGCTTTTGCCAAGAATCTGCTAAACAGGAGGAATCAGGGCATGGACACCAGAGTGGCAGTTATTTCAATTATTGTAGAACAGGAAGATGCAATCGAGGAATTAAACACCTTGCTTCATGAAGCGCGTCAGTATGTTATCGGAAGAATGGGTATCCCATACCGTTCAAAAGGAATCAGTATTATCAGTATTGTCATTGATGCGCCGCAGGATAAGATCAGCGCACTTTCCGGAAAAATCGGACATTTAAAAGGAGTATCTGCAAAAACAGCATACTCAAAAGTCATTACTCCGGCAGAAGGAGGAACAAAGGATTGATCAGGATAGCAGTATATGGAAAAGGCGGGATCGGAAAATCCACGACTGTTTCAAATGTAGTAGCAGCACTGGCAGAGATGGGGCTTAAGGTGATGCAGATCGGATGCGATCCGAAAGCGGATTCGACCATTTTACTCCGGCACGGAGAGGCGGTTCCGGCAGTGCTGGATTTATATAATGAGAAAAAGCAGTCACTGCAATTAGAAGATATGATCCGTATTGGTTATAACAACGTTATCTGTGTAGAAGCCGGTGGACCGACGCCGGGACTTGGCTGCGCCGGGCGTGGGATCATCACGGCACTGGAAAAGCTGAAAGAGCTGGGTGCATATGAGAGATACAAACCGGATGTAGTCTTATATGACGTACTTGGAGATGTAGTCTGCGGCGGATTTTCCATGCCGATGCGAAATGGTTATGCTGACAAAATATTTATCATCACATCAGGGGAAAATATGGCAATTCATGCAGCTGCAAATATTGCCATGGCAGTGCAGAACTTTAAAAATCGTGGATATGCCGGTCTTGGCGGACTTATTTTAAATCGCAGAGAGGTTCCCAGAGAAGAGGAAAAAGTAGCAGAACTGGCAGAAGATTTCCACACTTCTGTTATTGGTACTTTATCACATAGTGAACTGGTGGCATTGGCAGAAGAACAGCAGAAAACTTTGATGGAGTGTTACCCTGAAAGTGAAATGGCAGAGGAATATCGTGTGCTTGCAGCGCAGATGTATCGCATATGCGGCGGTGTTCTGAAAGATGGAAACGATGCTGCGAGAGATAAATGTATGGATAAGCATATAGATAAATATATGGATGAGTATATGAATGGACATATAAATAAATGTATGAATGAACATACGGATGGACATATAGATGGATATATAAATGAACATATAAGTGGACATACACGGGAGGAAGTGTAATGTTACGTCGTGTGGGTGAAACAGTTGATCCGAAAGGTGCAGTGGTAAGAATAAAAGATGCTTCGTTTCCAGCGCCATTTGCTTCGGAACTGGAATATAATTCTCCGGTGCATGGCAACTGGAATATCGTACATACAGGAATGCAGGTCCCGGAATCCATTCAGATTTATGTCTGTGCAGACAACTGTATGCGTGGTGTTGTGCTGACAGCGGCAGAGATGAACGCGGCAGACCGTTTTTCTTTTGTGATTCTGGAAGAACAGGATCTCTTAAACAGTAACCTGGAAGAAATTACCATTGAGGGTGTGACAGATGTGCTGAACAAACGCGGGGACCATCCAAAGGCTGTTCTGCTGTTTACTGTCTGTCTGCATCATTTTGTGGGAAGCAATCTGGACTATATTTACAGTGAACTGGAGCATCGTTTCCCGGATATCTGTTTTATCCGTTGTTATATGGATCCGATCATGCAGAAACATGGATTAACTCCGGATCAGAAGCTGCGCAAAGCGATGTATGATCCGCTCCCAGTCTGCGAACCTGACAGGAAAACCGTATCAGTATTTGGCAGTGATTTTGCCCTGGATGAGAGCAGCGATATCAAGCGCTTATTAAAACGATATGATTATACAGTGCGGGAACTGCCTGCCTGCAAAACATGGCAGGATTTGCTGGATATGAGCAAAGGCAGCCTGTTTATTGATTGCTATCCCGCCGGAAAATATGGAATGGAGGAACAGGCAAGGCGCCTGGGACGTGAGCATCTGTATCTGCCCGGCAGTTTTGACTATGAGGAAATCGAGAGTCAGTTAAAGCAGCTGACGGATGCCCTTGGTCTGCCGGAATTGACAGAAGCCGAACTGGCACATGAACGAGAATCTTGTGAAGAGGCGCTGGAAAATGCAAAAAAGCTGATTAAAGATATGCCGATTGTTTTGGATTATCTGTATCATCCAAGACCGCTTGGACTGGCGAAGTTGCTTCTAATCCATGGATTTTGTGTGAAAGCTGTTTACTTGGATGGCATCAGTCCAGAGGAAAAAGAGGATTTTCTCTGGCTGCAAAAGCATGTTCCGGAACTTGAGCTGATCGCAACCATTCAGGTGAAGATGCGTGTACTGCCAAGAGGCGGCAGTGAGGAAGTGCTTGCCATTGGGCAGAAGGCTGCCTATTTCAGCCGAAGCCGTCATTTCGTCAATCTGGTACAGGGAGAAGGTTTGTACGGATTTGACGGCATCAGAAGAACGGCGGAGTTGATGATGGATGTGTATCGTGAAGAAAAGGATACGGAGAAAATTGTAGTGCAAAAAGGATGGGGGTGTGAGTGCTGCCTATGAGACAGTCTTATCGAATTATACCGATTTATACAGCAGATGTATCCGGTGTTTGTTCCGCATTGTATGAGTTGGGCGGAATGACTGTGATGCATGACCCGTCCGGATGCAATTCCACTTACAATACCCATGATGAAATCCGCTGGTACGATCAGGATAGTCTGATCTTTATTTCCGGGCTTACAGAAATCGATGCGATCATGGGAAATGACCGCAAATTTATCGATGATATTGAACATGCAGCCCGGGAACTGCATCCGAAATTTATCGCACTGGCAGGTTCACCGATCCCATTTATGAATGGCACGGATTTTCCGGCAATTGCGCGGGTGATCGAGGCAGAAACCGGAATTCCTGCGTTTTCTGTGCCGACGAACGGGATGAATGATTATGTATACGGAGCGGGAATTGCATTGGAACAAATTGCCAGGCGCTTTGTCAGAAAATCTGAAAGACAGGAGAATGCCAGCTCTTTTTTGCGCAGTGTAAATCTGCTGGGAGTGACACCACTGGATTTTGGACCACAGGAAAATGTAGAGGTATTAAAAGAAAATCTGAAAGAATATGGATGGAACGTTTTATCTACATGGGCGATGGGAGATGACCTGGAAACTTTGCAGAAATCGGGGAAAGCAGATGTGAACTTGGTGGTATCTGCAGTAGGACTGCGGGCGGCAAAATTCCTCTGGGAAACATACAAGATCCCATATGTGATCGGAACTCCAAACGAGTGGCTGGCAGAAGATATCTCAAATGCATTGGAGAGAGTAATTGTACAGCATTCCGGAATTGAGCAGCAATCCACAATTGCAGATCAGGCAGATCCTGCGATTGTATATCTCCAGAACCGCATACAGCAGGATGCAGAGATCACTCTGATCGGAGAACCTGTCACGATGGGTTCTCTGGCAGCAGGTATCGAAAAAAAATATGGACATGCAGCCCGTGTATTCTGTCCCTTAAAAGGATGCGAAGAATTGCTTGGAAAAAGAGATAAAGTAGTGCTTGGAGAAGAAGCAATGGAAGAAGCTCTGAAAGATTCAAAAATTATCGTGGCAGATCCGCTGTACCGTCCGATCTGTCCAAAGGACAGCACCTTTTATGAATTGCCGCACGTAGCGTTTTCAGGAAGGATATATTTATAAGGTAATGTAAAAATTTTATCTGTTGCAAGTTAAGATAAGCCAGCAGAGTTTTATAATCTTGATTTTTCGTAAAGGTATGATATATTTTATATTGGTGTATTATGTAAATTCAGAAATGTTTGTTAAATGCTTTTGCGAAAGGAAATAAGTTATTATATGTGGAAAAAGATTTTGCTGCCACTTTTTGAGGCGGATAAACTTGTCAAGTGATATGAACGCGAACAGCATCGGAAACGTCTTTGTTATATAACCATTATTGCGATAGCAGGTCTTATTCTGATGGGAATTCTGAATGCTGTCGAGCATTCATATCCGGTGATGTACAGCACTCTGTTTGCAGCTGTTATGCTTTCAATCTGTCTGCTTATCGGATGGAAAAAGAAGAGTACCGTATTTTTGGAAACGGTATTTCTGATTTTGTTTATGCTCCTTTTTACGGTATATATTATCAGAGGAGAAAATAATGGGTTTGCAGTGTTGTGGCTTACCATTATTCCAATCGTGTTCATGCTTATGATCGATCTGAAAAAAGGGTTTTTCTTCAGCGCTTATATTGTGGTCCTTTATGAGCAATGCCGTCAAGTATACCAATCCGGGCGGAACAGTCAGCCTGAGAGTGGAACAGAAGCCCTGTAAACGAAGCGACTATGCTGAATTTGTCTTTCGAGTAAGAGATACCGGTATTGGTATGAGCAAGGAATTTCTGGAAGTAGTATTTCAGCCATTTGAAAGAATGCAGACGGCAACTGTCAGTGGAATTCAGGGTACAGGACTTGGCATGTCCATTACCAAAAATCTGGTGGAAATGATGGGCGGTACTATCACTGTATCCAGTGAAGTAGGAAAAGGCAGCGAATTCACAGTCACATTACAGTTTAAAAAGAGCGCAACCAGAGTTGTTTACGAAAAAATTCCGGAGCTGCAGGGTGTGCGTATTCTGGTGGCAGATGATGATTCTGACACATGTTTCTCTGTGAGCAGAATGTTGATAGAAATAGGGATGCGCCCAGACTGGACTACCAGCGGAAAGGAAGCAGTTGTACGTGCAAAGTATGCAATTGAAGAGAATGATGAGTATGGTGCTTATATCATAGACTGGCTTATGCCGGATATGAATGGTATTGAAACAGTCAGAAGAATCAGGCGTTTTATCGGTGAAGGTAAGCCGATCATCATTCTGACGGCTTATGATTGGGAACCTATTGAAGAAGAGGCAAGAGAGGCAGGTGTGACTTCTTTCTGCTCCAAGCCGCTGTTTATGTCCGAGCTTCGGGAAGCACTTACCACTACACGTAAGACTGTAACGAAGAAGCAGGATTTGGACAGTTTTGATTTTACAGGAAAGAAAATCCTGCTGGTTGAGGATAATGCATTGAATCTCGAAATTGCGGAAGAAATTCTGCAGGAGGTAGGCTTTACCGTAGATACTGCAAATGATGGTGATATTGCGGTTGAGAAACTTAAGGATGCAAAAGAAGGTCAGTATGATCTGGTACTCATGGATGTGCAGATGCCAAGACTCGATGGATATACGGCAACAAAAGAAATTCGTACTTTGGATAATCCTTTTGCAGCGAATATCCCTATTATCGCTATGACGGCTAATGCGTTTGAAGAGGATAAGAGAAAATCCTTTGAGGCGGGTATGAATGGGCATTTATCAAAACCGATTGAGATTCCAAAGCTTATGGAAATATTAGCATCCATACTTAAATGAGAGAAGATACATTACCAAATACATGGAAGAGAATTACATTTGGGAGGAGTGGATCATGAGAGTACTGATCACAGGAACAAGTTCCGGGATCGGAAGGGAAATTGCAGATAAATTCCTAGAAGAAGGACATACAGTTACAGGGATTGACCGCAGAGAGGAATCTATACAGAAAGATGGTTATACACACATCTGTATGGATATCCGTGATAAAGCAAAGTATCCGGAATTAGAACCATTTGACATTGTAATCAACAATGCAGGTGTGCAGAATCAAGATGACATTGATGTGAATCTAAAAGGGACTATTGGAATTACTGAGAAATATGGGATTCATCCGGGAATCAAGGCAGTACTTATGATCGGTTCTGCCAGTGGGCATAACGGATCTGAGTTTCCGGAATATGTTGCAAGTAAAGGAGGAGTTCTTTCTTATACAAAGAATGTAGCACTCCGCATTGCGAAATATGGTGCAACATGCAACAGCCTTGACTTT
The DNA here is from genome assembly GCA_905209435.1 of uncultured Blautia sp. Next base: position 15,761 of record CAJLTE010000029.1, read on the forward strand.
GGTGGTGTTCTGACTGAGTTGAATAAACCGGTTATGGAGGATAGGGCTTTGTGGAATGAGATTATGAAGCAGACACCGCTGAAACGCTGGATGACAGTGGAAGAGGCCGCTGACTGGGCATATTTTATGACAGTCACAAATCGTTTCTGCACCGGACAAAATATTCTGATAGATGGACTGGAAGCAGGAAATGCTCATTTTGTATGGCCGGAGAAGTAATCTGATTGGCATAGGAAGTTATTAGGAAACAGGGATATATTTTGAAGTGATTTTTCAAAATGTATCCCTATGTTACTGTCCGCTGGAAATATGTTGCTGTTCACTCCGTGCTAGAGCGTGTTTGAAAAAGGCTTTCTGCGAGATGTGCGTCACAATTTGTGGGAGATTTTGTTCGGATGAGGGCGGCGTAGCGGGCTACGACAACCGAATTCGGACAAAATCTCCCACAAAGTGGGGCGTGCAGATTGCGGGAATGATTTTTCAAACACGCTCTAGTAACACGCTTCGCAAACTTAATTTATGCTAATCGCATAAATTCGCACCGTATGTCTCGGGATTTTGGCATATTCATGCCAAAACACCTCGCGGGACAGTGGCATGTGAACAGTAACGGAAATATTCATTGAGAAATTAAATGGTTTCCAGTATAATGATAGGAAGTGTATAAAAAGGAGAAGGATGAAGAAATGAACGATTTTATCAGTGAATCAATTATGAAAAAATATGAATTTCGAAATATCAGACCAGAGGAAGCGGATCAGGCAGTGAAAATAGAGCAGATCTGTTTTCCACCAAATGAAGCATGCTCAGAGAAAGACATGATAGAAAGGACGTTGCAGGCGACAGAGTTTTTCCTGGTTGCAGTAGAGCGAGAAAATGGTAAAATAGCCGGTCTGTTAAATGGTATCGCAACAGATGAGGATACTTTCCGTGATGAATTCTTTACAGACATTACAGTAAACAACCCATCAGGAAAGAATATTATGCTTCTTGGACTTGATGTACTGCCTGAGCACAGAGGACAGGGACTTGCCAGAGAGCTGATGTTCCAGTATCTGAAAAGAGAGAAAGAAAACGGCAGAAAAACCGTTTACCTGACCTGTCTGGAAGGTAAAGTTAAGATGTACAGTAAAATGGGATATAAAGATCTGGGAATTTCTGCGTCTGTATGGGGCGGAGAAGAGTGGCATGATATGTCATATACTCTTTGACCAAATCAAGTAAGTCCAATGCTTCAATTGTGAAAAGCAATAAGCAGTGGGGGGACTGGTTCATCGGATAAAAAAGGATTTTTGACTCAATCTGATATTGTATAAATGGTAAGAGTGGGCAAAGTTAACCACAGGAATATTGGTAATAAAGGAGTAAGTTTATTGGCCTTTGATTATTTTGTGGCCGATAATATAAGAACAAATGATGAAAAAAGAAAAAGACCATGCGTTTTACAGCAAACTCTGGAGTTTGATGATTCCTATTGTATTGCAGAATCTGATGCTTGCGCTGGTAGCTGTAGCAGATGCGTTTATGCTTGGCGGAATGGACCAGAACTATATGTCGGCGGTGTCTCTGGCAACACAGATTCAGTTTGTCCAGAATATGTTTCTGGCAGCAGCAACAGCAAGTCTGGGAATTCTGGGGGCACAGTACTGGGGAAAAGGAGATATCAGGACTTTGGATGCTATTTTCTGTATGGCGCTTCGCTTATGCGGACTGGTATCTGTAATATTTTTTGCAGGATGTGTTTTCTTCGGAAGATACCTGATGCTGATCTTTACAAATGAGAATGTACTGATTGATTACGGGATCAGTTATCTAAGAATAGCAGGATTTTCCTATCTGCTTACCGGAATTTCCCAGTGTTATCTGGTTATCATGAAAACCAGTGAACATGCAAAAACAACAGCAGTGATCAGTTCGGCGACTGTATGTATCAACATCATCCTGAATGCGGTATTTATTTACGGAGCATTCGGAATCACACCGATGGGAGTAAGAGGAGCTGCGCTGGCAACATTGATTGCCCGTATGATCGAGCTTACATGTTCTGTTGCAATATCCTACAGAAAAGGTTATATTCATCCGAATATGGAACAGTTATTCCAGAGAAATAAACAATTATCACAGGATTTTCAAAAATGTGCACTGCCGCTTCTGGGAGCATGCCTTTTCTGGGGAATCGGATTCACTTCCTATTCTTCGTTTATGGGACATCTTGGAGTGGACGCAGCTGCAGCTAATTCCGTGGCAGCGGTCGTAAGAGATGTGATCTGCTGTTTCAGTGCCGGAATCTCCAGTGCTGCCGGAATCATGGTTGGAAACGAACTGGGAGCGGGAAATCTGGAGAAGGGAAAAGCTTATGGCATTCGTCTGCTAAAGATTTCTTTTGTATGTGGGATTAGTGTAGCACTTCTGATGTGCATATCAGCACCGATTATTTTGCACTTTGTTAAACTGACACCGCAGGCAACTGCATATTTGAAAGGAATGTTTGCAGTTATTGCATTTTATATGATCGGGCGGGCAGTAAATGATGTAACGATCAACGGGATTTTCGGTGCAGGCGGTGATACTATGTTTGACATGTACAGCCTTGCAGTATGTATGTGGTGTCTGGCGATTCCGCTGGCAGCAGCCGGAACTTATTTTTTTCACTGGCCGGTAGTACTGGTGTATGCATGTACCTGCATTGATGAAGTTGGCAAGCTGCCGTGGGTACTGCACCATTTTCGAAAATATAAGTGGGTAAAAGACCTGACGCATTAGAAGAAATATAATAGAACGAAAGAAAAATATAGCGGAAAAAGCAAAAACAAAACTGAATGGAAGGTGAGAAAAAGGTGAACGCATTACAAACCTTAAAGACTTATTTTGGCTACGATACATTCAGAGAAGGGCAGGAGAGTATTGTGGAGTCCATCTTGGAACATCGGGATGTGCTCGCGATCATGCCGACAGGAGCCGGTAAATCTATTTGTTATCAGATCCCGGCACTGATGTTAAAGGGAATTACAATTGTAATTTCTCCGTTAATCTCGTTAATGCAGGATCAGGTAAAAGCCCTGAATGAGGCAGGGATTCATGCAGCATTTATTAATTCTTCCCTTACAGAAAACCAGATCAGCAAAGCGCTGTATCTGGCAGCGGGGGGAAGATACAAAATTATCTATGTTGCTCCCGAACGTCTGGAAAATTACGAATTTCTGGAATTTGCCAGACATGTGGAGATCTCTATGGTGACGGTGGATGAAGCACACTGTATCTCTCAGTGGGGACAGGACTTCCGCCCAAGCTATCTTAAAATTGTAGAATTTGTCAGGAATCTCCCCACAAGACCGATTGTCAGTGCATTTACTGCGACTGCTACAGAAGAAGTCAAGAATGACATTCTCTGTACTTTAAATCTGTCAGATCCTGAGGTAGTGGTAACAGGTTTTGACAGAAAAAATCTATATTATAGCGTTGAAAATATTCGTCGAAAAGATGAGTTTGTGATGGAATATATTGAGAAACATCCCACGGAAAGTGGGATTATCTATTGCGCCACAAGAAAAAATGTAGATAATCTATTTGAACTGCTTTTCAAAAAAGGAGTTCCTGTTACCAGATATCATGCAGGACTTAGTAATGAAAATAGAAAGAAAAATCAGGATGATTTTATTTACGACAGAGCTCCGGTTATTGTGGCGACTAATGCATTTGGCATGGGAATAGATAAGTCAAATGTGCGTTATGTGATCCATTATAATATGCCTCAGAGTATGGAGAATTATTATCAGGAGGCAGGACGAGCAGGTCGTGATGGTGAGAATTCACAGTGTATTCTGTTGTTTTCGCCACAGGATACCATGATCAATCGAATGCTGCTGGACAGTAAGGATTTTTCGGACGTGGATGAGGAGGATGAATATCTGATCCGCCAGAGAGATATCCGCAGACTTCAGATTATGGAAGGATACTGTAAGACAACCGGATGTCTGCGGAATTATATTCTGGAATATTTCGGAGAGAAGACTTTCGGACCTTGCGATAATTGCGGAAACTGCCACAGAGATTACCATGAAGTGGATATGACAGCGGAAGCAAAGAAAATAATTAACTGCGTGTCAGAGACCAGGGGACGATATGGACTGACAATTGTGCTGGGAACGCTTATGGGTGCAAAAAGAGCCCGTTTACGTGAACTGGGAACAGATAAATATAAATCTTATGGGGTGCTGAGCGGTTACAGTGAAGCAGAACTCAGAAATTTGATCACCCAGATGACTGAAATGGGATATCTGTATCAGACACAGGAACGTTACAGTGTTCTGAGACTGGGAAATATTACTCCTTTAAAAGATGAAAACACTCATGTGGTCATGCGTACTTATGAAGAAAAGGAACCGGACAGAAAGAAGAAAACGCAGAAATCCGTACGAAAAAGAAGCACGGATTCTCTTACTTCTGCAGGTTATGATCTGTTCGAAGAACTGCGAAAACTACGTCTGGAGATTGCGCAGGAGGAATCTGTACCGCCGTATATTGTGTTCAGTGACAAAACACTGATTGATATGTGTGTGAAAAAACCATTCAGTCAGGCCGAAATGCTGAATGTTTCCGGTGTGGGCGAGAACAAATTAAAGAAATATGGTCAGAGATTCCTTGAGACGATACAGCAATTCTGTACAGAGAGACCGGAAGCGGTTCTGAGTATGCAGGAAGACGAGACAAATTGATAAGAAAAATAATATTTGTAAGAGAAACATGATGCAGAAATACAGCGCAGAATTCTATTATGAAAACACAGATTGGAGGATATATGAATATACAAGATTATACAGAAGAACTGATCGAACTGAGACATCATTTTCATCAGCATCCGGAACTGGCACTTCAGGAAGTGGAAACTTCCGCGTATATCCGCAGATATCTGGAAAAGCTGGGCTATGAGATAAAGCCGGTAGAGCCGACCGGGCTGATCGCAGAACTTCCATGTCTGAGAGACAGAAAGAAAGTGATAGTTCTCAGAGCCGAAATGGATGCATTGCCGATACAGGAGCAGACAGGATTGTCGTATGCTTCTGTGAATGAAGGATGTATGCATGCCTGTGGACATGATTTTATTCTGGCATCTGCACTGATACTGGCAAAAATTGTAGCAGAAGAAAGTGAAAAATTTCCGGTAAGAATCAGATTCCTTTTTGAACCGGCAGAGGAAATCGGTGAGGGAGCAAAAAGAATGCTGCAGGCCGGAGCGCTGGAGAATCCGAAAGCTGATGCGTTTTTGATGTTTCATTATGCTGCAGATATGACACTGGGAATGGCAGTACACCAGGGACAGGCTTCTTCAATGATCAACAGTATGCAGATTCATGTTCATGGAAAGTCCAGTCATTGGTGCGAAGCGGACAAAGGAATTGATGCAATCTATGCAGCTGCTCAAGTTGTGAATACTATTCATGATCTGAATGAAAATTTCGGAAAGCAGCATCCGGATGCTGGGAAATATATTATAGGAACCGGTACGATCCATGGCGGTGAATATACAAATATCATTGCGGATCATGTAGTGTTGAATGGAAATATCCGGGCGGTTCATGAGGAAACTTATATGGCACTGGAACAGGAGCTGGAGAAATATCTGCAAAAGATTGAGCAGAAGACAGGAACACAGATTCGCATGGAATTTCCAAAAGATCCGGTATATGCATTTGCCAATGATGATGAACTTGTATGGACAGCAAAAACAGTGGGAGAAGAAATTTTTGGTGACAAATTTGTACTGGAAGGAGAAGACGAGCTGTTTCTGTCAGGAGACAACGCATACCGATATTTTAAAGAAACCAGGGGACTTTTCTCCGTATTTCTCGCAGGGATTCCGGGAGAAGAACATCCGCTGCATCATCCGAAATTCCAGTTGGATGAGAGAATACTGCCGTATAGTGTAGAAGCGCTGTATAAGATTATTACGGAGTTATCATTATGAGAGAATGTTTGATGAAGCCGGCGGAATAAAAGTTTTTAACTAATTCAGGTAAGTTTCCTGCTTCAATTGCGAAAAGCAATAAGCAGAGGGCAGGGAATTGCCTGTGTCAGGAGAAGTGACAGTTATTTGGTTATATGAGCAAACAGCGAAGCAGACAAAGTTTATTTGTTTCGCTGTTTTTTGTTATACCTTTTGCCCCTGATATCGCTGCAATATAAAATTATGGAAATATTGAAAAAAAATCCCAAAAAGGACTTGAAAACTTGACTAAAATAGTATAGAATAAAACCAGAAACAAAACATGAATAAAAAGTAACTTATAGATTACATTATATAAGAAAGAATCGAGGGCGCAAAAGTTATGAAGATTACAGACACAATCAAATATGTTGGAGTAAACGATCATCAGGTAGACTTATTCGAAGGACAGTATGCAGTGCCAAACGGGATGGCATACAATTCCTATGTGATTCTGGATGAAAAAGTAGCAGTTATGGATACTGTAGATGCCAATTTCAAACATGAATGGCTGGATAATCTGGAACAGGTGTTGGACGGACGTAAGCCAGATTATCTCATTGTACAGCATATGGAACCTGACCATGCGGCAAATGTAGCCAATTTCCTGGAAGTATACCCGGGAACCACAGTAGTAGCTAATGCGAAGACATTTGTCATGATCAAAAACTTCTTTGGACTGGATCTGGAAGGACAGAAACTGGAAGTTGAGAACGGCTCAACACTAAGTCTTGGAAATCACAATTTAACTTTTGTGTTTGCACCAATGGTACACTGGCCGGAAGTTATGGTAACATATGACAGCACAGATAAAGTTCTCTTCTCAGCAGATGGATTTGGCAAATTTGGCGCACTTGATGTAGAGGAAGACTGGGATGATGAGGCGAGAAGATACTTTATCGGTATTGTCGGCAAATACGGCGCACAGGTACAGAGACTTCTGAAAGTTGCTGCAACACTGGATATTCAGATTGTCTGTCCATTACATGGACCTGTACTGACAGAGAATCTGGGACACTATATCGGACTCTATGACACATGGTCTTCTTACACACCAGAGGAAGAGGGAATCGTAGTTGCCTACACTTCTGTATATGGACATACTAAAGCAGCGGTCAACCAGTTTGTTGAGAAATTAAAGAGTAAAGGTTGCCCGAAGGTAGTTGTCTATGACCTGGCAAGGGATGATATGTCTCAGGCACTCAGCGATGCTTTCCGATACAGCAAACTGGTGCTTGCAACAACTACCTATAATGCAGGAATCTATCCATTTATGAATGACTTTATCACCCGTCTGGTAGAGCATAACTTCCAGAATCGTACCGTAGGTCTGATCGAAAACGGTTCCTGGGCACCTCTGGCGGCAAAAGTGATGAAAACGATGCTCTCCGAATGCAAGAAGATCAACTGGCTGGATACTACTGTAAAGATCATGTCTGCAGTTAATCAGGACAACAAAGATCAGATGGAAGCAATGGCTTCTGAACTCTGTCAGGAATATATTGCAAAGAATGATGAACTGGCAAACAAGAATGATATGACGGCATTATTCCGCATCGGATATGGCCTGTATGTAGTTACATCTAATGACGGTAAGAAAGACAATGGACTGATCGTCAATACAGTTACACAGCTGACCGACTCTCCATTCCGTGTAGCAGTCAATATCAATAAGACAAATTATTCTCACCATGTCATCAAACAGACTGGTGTGATGAATGTAAACTGTCTCTCTGTAGAAGCACCATTCTCTGTATTTGAGCAGTTTGGTTTCCAGAGTGGAAGAAGCGCAGACAAATTTGCCGGACAGAAAGTAAACCGCTCCGACAACGGTCTGGTATTCCTTGACAAATATATCAATGCATTTATGTCTCTGAAAGTAGAACAGTATGTAGATCTGGGAACGCATGGAATGTTTATCTGCAGTGTCACAGAAGCCCGTGTGGTAAGTGATCAGGAGACCATGAGCTACACCTACTATCAGAAAAATGTAAAACCAAAACCAGAGACAGAGGGAAAGAAGGGCTTTGTATGCAAAGTCTGCGGATATATCTATGAAGGAGATGAACTTCCGGAAGATTATATTTGCCCATTGTGTAAACATGGTGCAGTAGATTTCGAACCGATTGGATAATCTGAAGAATTATTTGACATAAAGATATTGTCTTATGCGAAACAGACGGCAAAGTATGCCGTCTGTTTTTGATGTATCATAATATATAGTGCAAAAATAAGAGAGTAAAAAGTAAATGATACAATTTCTCTTGCTAAACTGTTAAAGTTTGATAGAATAGAAAGAAAATAATAGATAACAGCTTATCAAAAGAACAGGAAAGTAAGGTGTGTACATATGATAACATTAAATGATTATTTATATTCCGGGGATACAGTATTAAAAATACTGCAGAGATATATTGAAGACCTTCGAAAAGATGCAAAGAAGAATCATAATGAGATTGATTTGATCCATTGTAATTTTCTTATTCAAATCAAGGAATTGCTGGAACATAATGATTTCCTGACTGCGCAGTCTCAGAAAATCAGAGAATTTTATAAATATATGACCCAGGAATATCCATTTCTTGCTTTTACAGTAAAAGGTCGAATCAAATCTCTGATCCGTGCAGAAGAGAAATTTAACGGATATATTGTAGAATATATTTACGATTATTATAGTAAACACGGTACTTATCCACCGATTGCGGAATTAAAGAATAGATTAAGCTGTTTCCGTGACCTTATCGCGTACAGAATTGTAATCTCTCTTCCGAAATGTCATTTGAAATCGGGAGAGGACAGAGAAACACAGGAACTGAAATACTTATATGACATTGCAAACAGACTTCCGGGGTTTCTGGAGGAGCGTGGATTTACAGCAGAGCCGGCAAATGGAATCAAAGAAAGTAACTCAGAATTAATGGATGAAACCGCGAAGCCTTATTACAGGGACTATATTTCTGAGAAAAAAGATTCTGATTATCAGTCTTTACATATCACATTCTATGACAACAGTTCCAGATCTTTCCTGGAAGTACAGATCCGTACCAAAGATATGGATGATGTAGCAGAAATCGGTACAGCAAACCATCTGGGTTATGAAAAGAAACAGGAAAGTGAACGAGCAAGACGTGATGCTATTCCGGAAGGGGAATGTAGATACTTTGATGACGCATATGAGAGAGGAATCCGTCTTCAGAACCTGGACTTGTCAAACCTGGACGTAAATATGTTTGCAGCAGTAAATAACAGCCTGATCAATGACGGATGCGGACTGTACAGAGGACGTCTCATTCTGCCGTATGAGCATTTGTCGCGATTTCAGAATGATTTGATTGACTAAAGGGGAAAGTGTGATTTCATGATGCATGGAACTATAGAGGGGAAAAATGTGTTGAGAGCATACGAAACACTGAGTCTGGAAGCCTGAGAGGGAAGAAGTTATTTTATAAAATAACATGTTTTTGCTGAGTGGATTTGCAGAGTAAACGCAAAAAAGAAAAAGTGTTGCAAATGGAAAAGAGTCATTATGATGAGGCATCTTCTAATTGAGAGGTTCCATCATAAATGACTCTTTTATTGTATTCTATATCGCTTCAGTTAGAAAATAAATAAATTTTTATAGAATAATTATAAAAGTATATAAATGTATATAAATGTATATTTGTTTATGAACAGGCGGCAGAATTGAGAATATCCGTCTGACTATAACTGAAAGACAATAGTTTCATAAGGTTTGAGTACAAGTGTTCCGTTACCGTATTCAACTTCAGCTCTGCTGTAATTGGAAATGATTACAGGAGTATCATACTGTAATTCAATATTTTCGTTTCCACAATGGAACTGTTGCATGGATGCAGAGAAGTTATGTATTGCCAGCCATGTTTCGCCCTGGTAGCTTCTGGTATAGGCAATTACAGGTCCATTTTCCGGACAGCAGAGTTTGAAATCGCCATGAGCCATTATCGGGTGTTCTTTGCGCAGTGCGATGAGATTCTGGTAGAATCTGAAAACAGAAGAGTCATCGTTCATCTGGCTTTCTGCATTAATGAGCTTATAGTTTGGATTGACGCCAAGCCATGGAGTATGATCGGAAAATCCACCATTTGGACTGTCATTCCACTGCATCGGAGTTCTTGCATTATCACGACTGATGCTCTGGGATTCTGCTAATGCTTCTTCTGGGGAGGAGCCATTTTCAATCATGGTTTTATAGTAATTGCGGGTATCAATGTCATCATAATCATCGATAGACGGGAATGCAACATTAGTCATTCCGAATTCTTCACCTTGGAAAACAAATGGGGTTCCAGGAAGTGTATGCAGATAACATGCCAGCATTTTTGCAGATTCTGACCAGAATTCTCTATCATTTCCATAAAGGGAAACCTGACGTGGTTTGTCATGGTTGCTTAAAAATCTTGCCCACCATCCGTCTTTTTTCAGAGTTTCATAATCTTTTTTTAGGTCACGTTTCATCTTCTCTGGTGACCAGGTCTGGATTTCTACGATAGGAGGAACAAACGGAATGGACATGTTGAACTCTTTGCTTGCAGCACTGGAATAATTAATGGCATCCTGTTCATTATTGATGTTGACTTCTCCGACACTCATCAGATTGTCCGGAGTCATAGTTGCAGCAACCATTTCGCGGATGTAGCGGTGAGTTCCCTCAAGATTTACACATGCTACAGTACCGATCGGTTCGTTCATATCTGCACGTCCGTCCAGTCCTTTGTCAAGATAGCTGATCGCGTCAATACGATAGCCGTCCACGCCCTTTTCATTCCAGAAACGAATGATATCAAAGATTTTCTCTTTAGTTTCCGGGTTATCCCAGTTCAGATCCGGCTGTTCTTTGGCAAAGAAATGGAGATAATACTGTCCTCTTTCCGGGACGTATTCCCAGGCACTTCCGCCAAATACGGACATCCAGCAGTTCGGGGCACCACCGTCCGGGGCAGGATCACGCCAGATATAGTAATCACTGTAAGGATTATTGCGGGATTTCTTGGATTCCTGGAACCAGACATGTTTATCAGAAGAATGGTTGAGAACCAGATCCATGATAATGGCGATGCCTCGTTCATGTGCGCCATCGCGGAAAGCTTCCCAGTCTTCCATGGTTCCAAATTCTTCCATGATCGCGAAATAATCGGAGATGTCATAGCCGTTATCTACGTTTGGAGAAGCATATACAGGAGACATCCACACAGCATTGATGCCAAGTTCTTTCAGATAATCCAGCTTCTCGAGCATTCCCTTCAGATCACCGATACCATCATTGTTTCCGTCTTTAAAACTTCTAGGGTAAATCTGGTAGATGACCAGATCTTTATACCAGTCTTTTTCGTGTTTCATATGTATATCCTTTCGTCTTTTTGCATAAATAAATTCTGAATTTATTATATTGTATTGTGCAAAAAAACGCAATGAAGAAAACGAGATTATTTTCTTCGATAATGAATGAAAATAATCTCGTTTTACAGGTGTAATTTACAAATTTGGGGAGTCCCTGAAATCTTTCCGGAACAGTAATGCAGCTCCGGCAATAAATATAAAGCAGACCACCCATGTAACCGGTTCACAGACACATACCGCCAGATATCCTTTTACAGGTACGATCCAGAAGGCAAAGATAACTTTACCGATCAGTTCCAGACCACTGCACAGCAATGGAGAGAGCTGATGACGCATTCCCTGGAGAGCATTTCGCATGATCACAAGAAATGCCATAGGCGGGAACATGGCAGTGCTGATACGGACATAGAGAAGTGCATTGTCAATAACTGTCGGGTTGTTACTTCCTGTGATCAGCCGTACTGCGTAAGGTGCCACAAAGACTGAGAAAGTTACTGCAATCAGCCACCAGATAAGATAAAGTCCAAATGCAACTTTGACGCCTCCCCAGATACGAGAACGCTTTTCTGCTCCGTAATTCTGACTGGAGAAAGTTGCGGCACTGCTTGCCAGGGCGGTTCCTGGCATCATAAATAGTTCTGCAAGTCTGCGGCCTCCAACCTGAGCTGCAATGTATACATTTCCGAGAGCATTGATACTGCTTTGTAAAATGACACTTCCAATACTGAAGATTGCATTCATCAATGCCATGCTCATACCTGTAAGAAACATATCAAAGACAAAACTGGAAGGAACATGCAGGTCAGTATTTTTTGGACGAAGCTGTGGATAATTTTTTATAATATAAAAGAGGCAGAGGACAACACTGATTGCCTGAGCGAGGATCGTAGCAGATGCTGCGCCCTGAATACCCAGATACAATGGTCCCATAAACAGGACATCCAGAATAACATTGATCACGCTGCTGATGATCAGAAAGATCAGCGGAGTAATGCTGTTTCCGATTGCACGCAGAAGACCAGATTCTGTGTTATACATCATGGTCAGAGGAATTCCTGCTAGGATTATGGTGATGTAGCTCATAGCGCCTGCAAAAGTATCTTTGGGTGTCTGAAGAACACGCAGAAGTGGATAACGGAAAATAAGAAATCCGGCAGTCATTACGAGTGCAGTTATGAGCGATAGAATGATCATCCAGCAGGATGATTTTCTCATTTCATTCATTTCTCCGTTTCCAAACCAGCGGCTGACCGGAAGGGAAAGACCATTGGTCAGTCCGATGCAGAAAGAAGTAATGAGACTGTATAATGCAGCAGTTGCTCCGATCTGAGCCAGCGCATTATCGCCAAGTAAATGTCCGGCGATTGCTGTATCAGCAAGATTATAAAGCTGCTGGAGCAGACATCCCACGAAAATTGGAAACGCAAATGAAAGCAAAAGTCTGGGGATGTTTCCTTTTGTCATGTCCAGGACACGGCTTTTAGTGGTTGTTTCAGACATAAAAAATCTCCTTAAATCATTTGTACTGAAATGATACGGGAATTCATATTCGGTGTAGAGCTATGTAGCGAAGCGAATTACGAATATCCTCCTGAAAAAGAATTGTGCAATAAAAAAATGCTGTAAAGCCAGCACTTTTGGTATTGTGGGTTACATATAAATACTGTTTGGCTTCTGTCAGAAAATGGCTGAACAGAAAAATAATCAAATGACCAGAATTGATTATAAAGCCTGCGAAAACGATTGTAAAGATTGTATGGAAGAAAATTTTGTGATAGAATATGCGCGTAAAAATCGGACTTAATAGCAACAGACGGAGAATGAAATGAACGCAAATTTTGAATATTATAAAGTTTTTTATTATGTATCTAAATACGAAAACCTGACAAAGGCGGCAGCAGTGCTGAAAACCAGTCAGCCGGCAGTAACCAGGACGATACATAACCTTGAGAATATATTGGGGTGCAGATTGTTTATCCGAAGCAAAAGCGGAATGAAACTTACGCCGGAGGGGCGGATTTTTTATGAATATGTAGCTGCAGGATGCGCACAGTTTTTTAAGGCAGAAGATAATCTGAATAACCTGATCAGTCTGGAGAACGGCACGATTTATATCAGTGCTACGGAAACTGCGCTTCATTGCTATCTGTTTGAAGCAGTCAGGGATTTTAATATTAAATATCCGAATGTGCATTTTAAGATACTTAATAACAGTACTACGGATTCTGTTAATGCTCTCAAGGAAGGAAAAGTAGACCTTGCGGTTGTGTCTGCGTCCTTACAGGTTGCAGAGCCGCTGAAGATGAAGGTTGTGCGAAAGTATAAAGAGATCCTGATCGGAGGAAAACGATTTACAGAGCTGAAGGGAAGAAAGACTTCACTGGAGGAGTTGTCTGCCTATCCATGGATCAGCCTGACTTCAGAGGCAATTACCAGGAGATTCCTGAATGCGTATTTTGCAAAAAATGGCTTGCGGTTTTCGCCAGATGTAGAGCTGGCGACTACAGATATGATTCTTCCTGCAGTTCGTTACAATATGGGAATTGGATTTCTGCCGGAGGAGTTTGCAAAAGATGATCTGGCATCGGGCAAGGTTTTTGAGATAGATGTAAACGAGACATTTCCGGAGAGGAGTATTATTCTGATCCATGATACGGAATATCCGCAGAGTATTGCATCGAAAGCATTTCAGAAGTTTCTGGCAGAAAGAGAATGTAAAAACAGGGCAGGTATCATGTAAAAATACACAGATACCTGCCCTGTCTGAACGTCTGGACAATTGCCATCAGGAAATCCACAGTATGCGAATCCCTGATGGCTGATTATATTTATAAGGAATTTATCATCTGATCACACAGAATTATTTATGCCACTCCCAGTTTCTGATCTCTTCAAGATCCTGACCATATTCAGCGATATACTGTTTATGCTCAACAAGCTTGTCGTTCATCTTCTGGATTAAGTAAGAACCTTTGTTTCCAAGCTGTGGCAGATGCATGATAGCATCTTTTACAAGGTTGAAACGGTCAATCTGGTTCTGTACACGCATATCGAATGGAGTAGTGATTGTACCCTCTTCCTGATATCCATGAACGGAAACATTATGGTTATGACGACCATATGTAAGCTCGTGGATCAGTGTTGGATATCCATGGAATGCAAAGATAACCGGTTTGTCTTTTGTAAAGATTGCATCGTATTCTGCATCGCTTAAACCGTGTGGATGTTTGTGGTCGGATTCCAGTTTGAACAGGTCGACAACGTTAACAACACGGATCTTAAGTTCTGGCATTTCATCACGAAGGATAGTAACTGCAGCCATGATCTCAAGTGTAGGTGTATCACCGCAGCAGGCCATAACAACGTCTGGTTCTTCACCACAGTCATTGCTTGCCCACTCCCAGATACCGATACCCTGTGTGCAGTGCTTAACAGCCTGCTCCATGGTCAGCCACTGGCAGCTTGGATGTTTGGAAGCTACAATTGCATTGACATAGTTCTTACTCTTGATGCAGTGATCGAAGCAGGAGAGTAAGCAGTTAGCGTCCGGTGGTAAGTACATACGAACTACGTCTGCTTTCTTATTGGCAATGTGATCCAGGAATCCAGGATCCTGATGAGTAAATCCGTTGTGGTCCTGCTGCCATACATTGGATGTCAGGATGAAGTTCAGGGATGCGATCGGCTGTCTCCAGGAAAGCTGGTTGCAAACCTTCAGCCATTTAGCATGCTGAGCTGCCATGGAGTCAACGATACGGATGAATGCTTCGTAGCTTGCAAAGAAGCCGTGACGACCTGTTAACAGGTAACCTTCCAGCCATCCTTCACACATATGCTCGCTGAGCATACTGTCCATGATACGTCCGTCTCTTGCGAGGCAGTCATCTGTATCAAGCATTTCTGCGTTCCAGTCACGTTTCTGATATTCAAATACTTTGTACAGACGGTTGGACATGCTTTCATCTGGTCCAAAGATACGGAAGTTCTTGTTTTCTTCATTCAGTTTGAAGATGTCGCGGATGTATCCTCCAAGTTCGATCATATCCTGAGCTTTTGTTTTGCCAGGCTGTACTTCAATACCGTAATCGCGGAAGTCCGGAAGACGAAGATCTTTCAGAAGAAGTCCGCCATTTGCATGTGGGTTGGCACCGAGACGTGCATTTCCCTTAGGAGCCAGTTCAGCCAGTTCCGGGATCAGGCGTCCGTTTTTATCAAACAGTTCCTGAGGACGATAGCTTTCCAGCCACTCCTTCAGAAGTTCAAGATGTTCCGGTTTTTCCATAGTGATCGGAACCTGATGAGCACGGAAAGAACCTTCAATCTGAAGTCCGTCAACAACCTTAGGACCTGTCCATCCTTTAGGAGTACGAAGAACGATCATTGGCCATACAGGACGCTCCGGATCGTTATTCTCACGGGCATTTTTCTGGATTGCTTTGATCTCTTCGATTACAGTATCCATTGTTTCTGCCATCTTCTTGTGCATTGTCATTGGGTCGTCGCCTTCAACGAAGTATGGTTTCCAGCCGCAGCCCTTGAAGAAGCATTCAAGTTCTTCATGAGAAAGACGGGAGAAGATAGTAGGGTTGCTGATTTTATATCCATTTAAGTGAAGAATAGGAAGTACAGCACCGTCAGTGATAGGATTCAGGAATTTGTTGGACTGCCAGGATGTTGCAAGAGGGCCAGTCTCAGCTTCACCGTCACCTACAACTGTAGTAGCGATCAGGTCTGGGTTATCGAATACAGCTCCGAATGCATGAGCGATGGAATAACCAAGCTCACCACCCTCGTTGATAGAACCAGGTGTTTCCGGTGCACAGTGGCTCGGAACTCCACATGGGAAGGAGAACTGTTTGAACATTTTCTTCATACCTTCCTCGTCCTGGCTGATGTTTGGATAAACTTCGCTGTAAGAACCTTCCAGATAAGTGTTGGCGATCATAAAGTTTCCGCCATGTCCCGGACCGGAAAGCAGGATCATATCCAGGTCGTAACGTTTGATAACACGATTACAGTGTGCATAAACGAAGTTCTGGCCTGGTACAGTTCCCCAGTGACCAACGATTTTTTTCTTGATCTGATCCATTGTTAATGGCTCTCTCAGAAGCGGATTGTCAAGAAGATAG
>CAJLTE010000030.1 GCA_905209435.1 uncultured Blautia sp.
TTTTCATAGGTAAAGCACCTCCTTTATCTATTATCCATGTTAAATTTTGTAACTTCTCAGTAGTCAGAGAATGCGAATTATTCTTCAAAATCCCTGCTTACTTCACTTATTAGAACATCATTTCAATTATATTCATAAAGAGCAGATTCGTCAAGTATTATTTGCACAAAGATTTATCGGGTTTTTCAGGGGATTGTGGATTATTAAATTGGTTTACGTAACATTATCCACAATTTGTGGATAACTTGTGGATAACTTGTGGAATACCTGCAAATCTTTCCACTTTTTATCCCTTAATTTTACACATATTCAGAAAAATCGCTTTTATTTTCGCCTTTTCGACAGTGTATAAAATTATACACATATTTTGGGGGATTTCAAGTAGATAATGTCGAATTATGTTAATCAATGTAGGCTTATCCACTGTTATCCACACTAATCCACATAAAAAGTGGGGATAACTTTTTTTTCCACATTTCCATCAAATATACATTGCTAAAACTATGGTTTTATTATAATATATATAAGGATATTTATGTCTTTTTTAAAGAATACGGCCAGAGTTTGTGGAAAAACAGACTCTACATACACTTAAATATAGAAGTAAAACGAACCGGGAGAACCAAAAATGAACAAAGTTGTGGAAAAATGGGATGAAATCCTGCAAATCGTCAAAACTGAACATGATCTGTCTGACGTCTCTTTTAACACATGGCTAAAGCCTCTGACAGTTTATGAAGTAGTTGACAATGTGGTCACTATTATTGTGCCATCTGAGCAGGTTGGTCTCAATTATATAAGTAAGAAGTACAAACTTCCACTCCAGGTAACAATCAGCGAGGTTACCGGAATGGAAAACTGTGATATTAATTTCATATTACCGGAAGATGTTCCGAAAAAAGAGACTGTCTCCCAGAAAGCACAGTCTCAGGATGCACGCTGCGAAGAGGCTCATCTGAATCCAAAATATACTTTTGATACTTTTGTAGTTGGAAGTAATAATAAATTTGCTCAGGCAGCCGCGCTTGCAGTTGCCGAATCTCCGGGAGATACCTATAATCCGCTGTTTATCTATGGTGGCGCCGGTCTGGGCAAGACTCACCTGATGCACTCTATTGCGCATTTTATTATTGATCACGATGAAAACAGTAAAGTACTGTATGTTACCAGCGAGGAATTTACAAACGAACTGATCGAAACAATCCGAAACGGAAATAACTCAGCAATGACCAAATTCCGTGAAAAATACAGAAATATTGATGTTCTTCTGGTCGATGATATTCAGTTTATTATAGGAAAGGAATCTACACAGGAGGAATTTTTCCATACTTTCAACAGTCTGCACAGTGCAAAGAAGCAGATTATTATTTCATCAGATAAACCACCAAAAGATATGGAAATTCTCGAAGAACGTTTCCGTTCACGCTTTGAATGGGGACTGATTGCAGACATCACGCTGCCGGATTATGAAACCCGAATGGCAATCCTTCATAAAAAAGAAGAAATGGATGGATATGATATTAATGAAGAAGTGATCAAATACATCGCAACTAATATTAAATCCAACATTCGTGAGCTGGAAGGTGCAATCAACAAAGTTATGGCTTTTGCCAAACTTGAAAAGAAAGAAGTTACACTTGAACTTGCAGAACAAGCACTGAAAGACATTATCTCTCCGGATGAGAAGAAAGTAATTACACCTGAATACATTATTTCTATGGTCGCAGAGCATTTCGATGTTTCAATAGACGACCTTTCCGGAAATAAACGTAACTCAAAAATTGTAACCCCTCGTCAGGTTGCTATGTATCTGTGCAGAGAAATTATTTCTACACCTTTGAAATCAATTGGAAAATGTTTGGGAAATCGTGACCATACTACCGTTATGCATGGTATTGATAAAATTGAAAAAGAAATTGTAAACGATGAAAACCTTAAAAATACCATCGAAACCTTGAAGAAAAAAATTAATCCACAGGGATGAGGATAACTGACTGTATAAAATGTTGATTGAATGTGTATAAGTGTGTATAACTTTCTGCCCCTTTTCGGGCGATAGAATTGTACACAAGTTATTCACATACTTTAAGTACCTCTGTACACGAAGTTATCCATATTCAAAACCCTTGAAAAATCAACCTGAAATGGAGTTTTTCACATATTCACATCCCCTACGGCGGCGACGACGGATTCCTTTTATATATTTATCTATAAAAAACACACATCACCCAGAAAGGAAGTTATACACATTATGAAAATTATTTGCCAGAAAAGTAACCTTCTTAAAAGTGTAAGTATCTCACTCAAGGCAGTTCCTTCCAAAACAACTATGCCAATCCTTGAATGTATATTAATAGATGCAACAACAAATCAAATTAAATTTACAACCAATGATATGGAATTAGGCATTGAAACAATTGTTGACGGCATTATTGAAGAAAAAGGTGTTATTGCACTCGATGCAAAAATCTTTTATGAAATCATTCGTCGTCTCCCAGATAATGAAGTTACTATAAAAACAGATGAAAAACTTACTGCCACCATTACCTGTGAAAAAGCAAAATTCACAATTCCTGGTAAATCAGGAGAAGATTTTGCGTATCTCCCAATTATTGAAAGAGAAGAGAGTTTAACTATTTCACAATTCACTCTTAAAGAAATGATTAGACAGACAATTTTCTCAATTGCTTCTAACGAAACAAACAAATTAATGACTGGTGAACTGTTTGAAATTAAAGATAATTATCTGAAAATTGTTTCCCTGGACGGACACCGTATTGCCATAAGACGTATGGAATTAAAGAAAGACTATGCTGACCGTAAGGTTGTTGTACCTGGTAAGACTTTGAATGAAATCAGTAAAATTCTTTCCGGTGAGATTGACGACATTGTAAATATTTATTTTTCCAAGAATCACATTTTATTTGAATTCGACCAGACAATAGTTGTTTCCAGACTGATCGACGGTGAATATTTCCGTATTGATCAGATGCTTTCCAGTGATTATGAAACAAAGATCGTAATCAACAAGAAAGAATTTCTGGATTGTATTGACCGTGCTACATTGCTGGTAAGAGAGGGAGAAAAGAAACCGATCATTATTGAAATTACTGATAATTCTATGGAACTGCGTATTGATTCTGCCATGGGTTCCATGAATGAAAATATTGATATTAATAAAGAGGGCAAGGATATTCTGATTGGATTTAACCCGAGATTTTTGATTGATGCCCTTAAGGTAATTGATGATGAAACAATCAGTATCTACCTCGTAAATCCAAAAGCGCCATGCTTTATCAGAGATGATGATGAAAATTACACATATTTGATTCTGCCTGTAAATATCAACCAGAACCAGGCAAGATAGGGAGTAAATGACAATGGAAGAAATTAAGATCAGAGATGAATTTATAAAACTGGGGCAGTTACTGAAACTTGCAGATTTGGTTCAGGATGGGGTTGAAGCAAAGTATGTTATCAGTGACGGGCTGGTAAAAGTAAACGGCGAAGTAGACGAACGCCGCGGACGTAAAGTTTATGAAGGTGACGTTGTTTCTTACGACGGAAATGAGATTAAAGTGATCAGGTGAGTAAATGTATATTGAATCTGTTCAATTAAAAAATTTCAGAAATTATGAATCTCTGGAACTTGACCTGTCGCCGGGAACAAATATTTTTTATGGAAATAATGCCCAGGGAAAGACAAATATCCTGGAAGCGATTTATTTATGCGGAACAACCAAGTCACATAAGGGAAGCAAGGATAAGGATATGATCCGATTTGGGGAGGATGAAGCTCATATTCGGATGATGGTGAACAGGGACGAACTTTCTTATAAGATTGATATGCACCTGAGAAAGAATAAGGCAAAAGGCGTGGCGATCAACGGACTGCCTATAAAAAAGGCAAGTGAATTGTTTGGAGTTGTCAATCTGGTGTTTTTTTCTCCCGAGGATCTGAATATCATAAAAAACGGACCGGGCGAGAGACGTAGATTTCTTGATCTGGAATTGTGTCAGCTGGATAAGATTTATCTGACCGATCTTGCGTCTTATAATCATATTGTAAATCAGAGAAATAAGCTGCTGAAGGACATTTATGTTCAGCCATCACTGAAAAGTACGCTTGAAATCTGGGATATGCAGATGGCAGAGTATGGACGAAGAATTATTGAGAAGCGCAGAGCGTTTATTAGGGAGCTGAATGAGACTGTCAGAAAAATTCATTATAATCTTACTGGCGGTCTGGAAGAGCTTGAAGTAATCTATGAGCCAAGTTCTGAAGCTGAGGGACTGGAAAGTGCTATAAGCAGTAATCGTGAAAGAGATATGAGGATGAAACTGACTTCCGTTGGACCGCACAGGGATGATCTTTGTGTTATGGCAAATGGAATTGATATCCGCAGATATGGTTCACAGGGACAGCAGAGGACAGCTGCACTTTCACTTAAATTATCAGAGATTTATATTGTAAAAAGTAAAATTAAGGATACTCCGATCCTGCTTCTGGATGATGTTCTTTCGGAGCTGGACAGCAGCAGACAGAACTATCTTTTGGACAGTATCAGTGATATCCAGACATTGATCACATGTACGGGACTGGATGATTTTATCAGTCATCAGTTCAGGATAAACAGAGTATTTCAGGTAGTGCAGGGTTACTGTTCACTTTGTGAACAGTAACATTCAGGGAACAGTGTCACAGCCTGCGTTTTAATCTTTTGACAAGGATATGGGCATATGATACACTGAACATAATTATGGAAAGTTGGTGAATACATTGGACAAAGAAGAATTTCGGATAAAGCTGGAAGAGATCAATAAGCTGGTTCAGGATAAAGACTATAAAGGCGCAATGAATATCGTAGACAGCATCGACTGGAGACGAGTGAAAAATGTCCGTACTTTATGTGTTGTCGGCGAAATTTATGCTGCAAATGGCAGGTATGAGGACAGTAAAGAGATCTTTTTGCTGGCATATCATAAATCATCTATTGGTAAAAATATACTTTACCGTTTAGTTGAGATTTCTCTGAGGATGAAGGATATTGATGAAGCAGAGGAGTTTTTTGAAGAATATAAACAGGTGGCTTCCAATGACAGTACACAGTATATTTTACAATATAAAATTGCAAGGGCAAAGAATTCTTCATTAAATGAACAGATCAGAATACTGGAAGAATATAAGGAACAGGAATTTACTGAGAAATGGTCATATGAACTGGCTGCATTATATTACAAAGCCGGAGAAAAGCAGAAATGTCTGGATTTATGTAATGAGATCATTCTCTGGTTCAGTGAAGGCAAATATGTTATGAAAGCCTATGATCTCAAGATGAGAATGGGTGAACTGACAGGCGCAGAGAAAGCGAGATACGAGAAGCAGTTTGTTCCGAAACTTCTTACGCCAGAACAGGCAAAGGAACTGAAGAAAACGGAAGCTGATGAGAAGTCAGCAGAGGCTGAGGAACAGGATGACACATCTGAAACTGCAGAAGAGAGCGAAGATGTAGTGGAAGCGGAACAGCCTGAGGAAGCTGCTGCTCAGGAGCAGGAAGTTCCTTTCAATATGGAGGGGATTCAGGAAAAAATCTCCAGAGGCATCCGTGATATTTTTGGCGGTAAATCTCAGGAAGAGAAAGAAAACTTTACTGATCAATCTATGGATATGATCAATGAGGCAGGTATTACAAAAGAGGACGAGATACCTGAAGAAATCATAAAAAGTGATGCTGCACAGCAGGATCCGGAGGATGTTCCGGAATTGGAAGCGGAGCCTGAGAAGCCAGGAGAGACACCTGTAGCAGTTTCTGTTGAGAATCTTAAGAAAGAGGAAAAGGCAGTTGATTTTGGAGCAACAATCAAAATGCCCGAATTAAATATTCCGGAGTCCATGAAAAATATGGAATTGAGTAAAGCACCTAAGGTTGAAGATGTTGCGGATACAACTCTTTCAATGAATTCCTTTGGTTCTTCAGACACGGAATTTAATTTGGAGGATACAATTCTGGCTGCTGCAACTGCGCAGGGGATTGAGATACCAAAAGACGAAAAAGAACAGGAAAAGGCTGTAGAACCGGAAATTACTGAGTTAGAAACACAGAAGTTTTCAGGTGAGCTGGAGGAACCGGATTTCCTCAGCGGAGACATTAATGAGGAAAAGAATACTGAAGTTCAGATGGAAAAAGCAGAAGATTCTGATAAACCTGTTCAGGAACAAAGTGAAGCTGATAAATCGGATCTGGAAAATGTTGTTTTTGAGGAAGACGATGAGGATGCTGTTACAGAAGAAGATCTCAGAAGAGCAGAAGAAGAATTTCTGCATGGACCTACCGGAAATGCAGATCTGAATCTGGAAGATATTGATGAAAATGAAACTGAGGAGTTGGAAAACGCTTCAGAAGAGAAAGCAGAACCATTGACTGAAGAAGAGGAATTGGAACGCTTTATTGAATCTATTCAGGTTAAAGATGAAGCAGATCCAAGAGACATCGTACCGAGAGCGAAAGAGCTGACTGAAGATGAGAAACAGTTATTTACATATTTTGTAAAAGTTCCCGGTATGAAAGAGCAGTTGGTTGATACCTTGTGTGATGTGCAGATGGCTGCTGCAGATAAATCATCCAGGACAGGAAATATTATTGTCATGGGCGGTAAGGAATGCGGAAAGACAAGACTGATATCAGGATTGATACCGGCAATCTGTAAGGAATTAAATCTGGAAGCATCCAAAGTTGCTTATGTTTTTGCAGAGCAGATAAATGGAAAAAATATTTATAAGATTTTTGCAAAACTGGCAGGAGGTTTCCTGGTAATTGAGAATGCAAATCAGTTAACTCAGGAAACAGTTGAAATGCTTGATAAGGCCATGGAAGTAAAAACAGATGGATTAACTGTGATTATTGAGGATGAGAAAATCGGCATGCGTAAACTGATTGCAAAATATCCGAAATTTGCCAAAAAGTTTACTTCTATGATCAATATTCCGGTATTTACCAATGATGAGCTTGTTAACTTTGCAAGGATTTATACAAAAGAAAACGGTTATACCATTGACCAGATGGGAATGCTGGCATTGTATAATCTGATTGGTATTAACCAAAAAGAGGACTTGCCTATGAATATTGGTGCAGTAAAAGAGCTGATCGATGCTGCAATTGCCAAGTCACAGGGCGGAATCCGCAAATTTAAACGTAACATATCAAAGAAACGTATGGACAGAGATGGATATATTGTTCTGTACGAAAAAGATTTCAGCAAATAATATAAGAAAAGGAAGTTAAAATTATGACCAGACCGTATCTAGGAGATCCAAAGTATACAATAGAAGTGCTTCAGAAGTATAATTTTGCGTTCCAGAAAAGGTTTGGTCAGAACTTTCTGATCGATACCCATGTTCTGGATAAAATAATAGATTCTGCACAGATAACAAAGGACGATTTTGTACTGGAGATTGGGCCTGGAATTGGAACTATGACTCAATATCTGGCTGAGGCAGCTAGAGAAGTTGCTGCTGTTGAAATTGATACAACATTGATTCCGATTCTGCAGGATACACTCAAAGACTGGGATAATGTAACTGTGATCAATAATGATATCCTGAAAGTGGATATCAGAAAGCTTGCTCTGGAAAAAAATCAGGGGCGTCCGATCAAGGTTGTTGCCAATTTGCCGTATTATATTACTACCCCGATTATCATGGGGCTGTTTGAGAATCAGGTTCCTATTGATTCGATTACTATTATGGTGCAGAAAGAGGTTGCTGACAGAATGCAGGTAGGACCCGGAACAAAAGATTACGGGGCTCTGTCATTGGCAGTGCAGTATTATGCAAAGCCTCAGATTGTAGCAAATGTGCCGCCAAATTGCTTCATGCCAAGACCAAAGGTTGGAAGTGCAGTGATCAGATTGGAAAGGTATGCACAGCCGCCGGTTGATGTGAAGGATGAGAAGTTAATGTTTCGAATTATCCGGGCATCTTTTAACCAGAGAAGAAAGACACTGTTGAATGGATTGAAAAATTCACCTGAGATTCCATTTTCAAAGGAGCAGATTGAGGAAGCCCTGGGAATGTGCGGACTTTCTTTGAATATCAGAGGAGAGGCTTTGACCCTGGAGCAGTTTGCACAGCTGGCAAATGCATTCAGTAGTTTATAGAGAAACTACTGATGAACATTCCTGGAGCACAATGCGGAGAGTTATTTACTGCCTTCATAATTCATTTGACATTTGTTCAAAAAATTTTCACAACTTAAACATGATTCTATCATAATTGCAGGATATACTAAGTGCATAAAAATAATAAAGCCAACATTATTTTTATAAAATTTCTTTTTCATATGTTGATTGCCGGGAAAGGCAATTAACTCTCCTTCCTTTTAAAAAATAAATTTGAACGTAATATAAAAAGCATCCGTTTAGCCACCGGATGCTTTTTATATTATTTGATGCAGTTACATTGGGGGATAAAGGAATAGCAGATAAGTGATGTTTATTTTACAGAAAGCATGGTAGGTATGCTATAATGGGGCCGGTAAATGAGAAATGAGCAGATATGGCCATACAGAAAAAGGAATAGACTGGTGGATATATTATCTGCATATGGAAACGGCAGCCACAGGCAGCCTGAGATTATGGAGGAAATACAATTATGATAATAAAGAAATTAGGAGCACTTATTCTTGCGGGAACAATTATGTGTACAACACCTGCTGTACCTGCAATGGCATCAGATTCATCTACAGCTGTACAGGAAGTTATTACTGATAATGCTATTGATTCACTTGCATCAGATCCTGATGCTGTAGTAGATATTATTATGTATGTAAAGGATGCGGTAGATCAGCAGGACATTTCTGATGAGCAGATTAAGTCACTGATTCAGACTGCAGAAAGTACAGTAGGAGTAAGTCTGACTGATGAGGAAGAGAACAAAGTGGTTAAGATCGTAAAACAGGTCAAAGATACTAATATTGATGAAGAGCAGCTCAGAAGTACTGTGACAAAGGTTTATGACAAGTTAGAGGAATTAGGCATCGGTAAGGAAGAAGTGAAGGGAATCCTGAATAAGTTGTTTGATTTTGCAAAGAGCTTTTTTAACTAAAAATTATCCGCCCGATGCGGACATATGAACGTAACGGGAGTATACAAGTTATACAACTGACAAATAAGAGAAAACAAAAAATATGTGTTATTTCTCTAAAAAAAAATAAAAAAAGTAGAATTAATTGTGCAAATGAACGAAAGTTAACTGCGAGTTCATATTTTATTCATAAATGATTGTTATTATATAAACAGTTCGAAAGAACCTACGAAAGACGTTGTAATGTGTTATCATTACACATAAATTTTTTTCATAATAATAGCCCCGGTAAACCACTGCCGGGGCACTCCTCGTTTTATGGGAGATTTTATAAATGAAGGGTTTGGATAGAATTGATTGCTTTTTGATTAGTTATGCCGCAGTAGTTATGATTACTGCGGCATTTTTTTGTCTGTTAATTTTCCATATTTCTGGATTTCGTTATTTAGTTCTTCCATGCGGGCATCCAGCTCCGCTACGTACCTGGCACATTCTCTTAATTCCTTTGTGATGTAATCAGGTCCGTCACCTTCGAATTTATAATGCATTTTATGTTCCAGTGTTGCCCAGAAATCCTGTGCAACAGTGCGGATCTGTATTTCTACTTTTGTATCAATAATACTGTCTGAAAGAAAAACAGGTGTGGTGACCAGCATATGGTAACTTCGATAACCGCTCTTTTTCGGATTCTTCATGTAATCACGTCTGGCAAGGATTGTCAGATCATTCTGTTTGGAAAGCATATCTGCTATCAGATAAATATCAGAAGTAAAAGAGCAGCTGATACGGATACCAGCGATATCATTGACGTAACGGACCATATTTTCAATGCTGGATTCATAACCATGTCGTTTTAATTTCTTTACGATACTTTCAGGAGTTTTAATTCTGGATTTCACGTGCTCGATGGGATTGTATTTATGTCGGTGCTGAAATTCATCGTTTAAAATATCAATCTTAGTTCTTACCTGTTTCAGGGCAGACTTATATACAAAAATGACAGTTTCCCAGTCATTCAGTTCTTTAAAGTCCCTCAGCGGGACGGAATCATAATTCATGTATAAATATCCTTTCAGCTATGCTTTGTAATGCATAGAGTTGTTCTTGGTGAATAATAACATTATTATAACATATAATTATCAGTTTGTGTAAATATCCATTTGTAAAATTGGGTTACTGTTTACCTGTAATTTCGGATTTCCATTATTGGAGCTATTGTGCTATAATGTTTGCAAAAAGTTGGCATTATATAAAAAATCCAGGCAAAGGAGATCTGATAATGGCTGAATCAATGAAAGATTACGAAAAAGAGTTAGAGGCTTCTTTTAAGAAAATTGAAGAGGGCGATATTCTTACAGGAACTGTAATCAGTGTAGATGAGAAAGAGGTTGTGATCGACCTTAAATATTATGCAGAGGGAATCATTCCCGCAGAGGACTACAGCAGAGAACCGGGATTTTCATTAAAGGAAGAAGTACATGTGGGAGATGAGGTTTCTGCAACTGTTGTGAAAAAAGACGATGGAAACGGAAATATTCTCCTGTCCAGAGTAGAAGCGGCAGATGTGCTTGCATGGGACAAATTAAAAGAGTTAAAGGATTCGGGAGAAGTTCTTGATGTAGTAGTAAAAGGAATTGTGAACGGCGGTGTGATCGCCTATGTAGAAGGCGTACGCGGATTTATTCCTGCATCCAAGCTTGCATTAAGCTATGTAGAGGATACAAATGAATACCTGAATAAACCAATCCAGGTTCAGGTTTTTGACATTGATAAAGAAAAAGGAAGATTAATTCTTTCAGCAAAGGAAATATTAAGAGAGAAAGCAGAAGAGGAGAGAAAGGCAAAAATTTCCAATGTGCAGGTGGGTCTGGTAACAGAAGGCGTCGTTGAAAGCCTGCAGCCATATGGTGCGTTCGTAAACCTTGGAAATGGTTTATCAGGACTTGTACACATTTCTCAGATCTGCGAGAAGAGAATCAAGAAACCATCGGAAGTTCTGGCAGTGGGTGATAAAGTAAAAGTCAAAGTAACTGCAGTTAAAGATGGAAAATTGAGCCTGAGCATCAAAGAAGCAACAGATATGATGGCGAAAGAAATTGAAGAAGAAGTGTTTGAGCTTCCGGATTCTAAAGAAGAAGCGTCCACTTCTCTTGGTGCACTTTTTGCAAACATAAAATTAGATTAGTAGATTGAGGTTAAATTCTGTATGAAAAATCAGGAGAAAATATTTGTAATAGGCCATAAGAATCCTGACACGGATTCTATTTGTTCAGCAATTGCCTATGCGGACATAAAGAACAGAACTTCTCAGAAGGTAAAATATGTTCCGAAACGTGCAGGACAGATTAACGAAGAAACCGAATATGTATTAAACCGTTTCGGCATGCAGCCACCGGGATATCTGTCTAATATCGGAACACAGGTAAAGGATATGGATATCCGTGTAAGCCCGGATGCAGACAAGAGTATATCGTTGAAAAATGCATGGGATCTTATGATGGAGAAGAGTATTGTTTCGCTTCCGATCAAGGATAAGGAAGGGCAGCTTGAGGGACTGATCACAATTGGAGATATTGCTAAGACCTATATGGATACAACAGACAGTTATCTTCTTTCCAGAGCAAAAACACAGTATAAAAGAATTGCTGAAACTATTGCCGGTACAGTAATAGAGGGAAATGAGCATGGATATTTTACAAAGGGAAAGGTTCTGGTAGGAACTGCAAATCCGGAAATGCTTAAAGCTTATATTGAGGAGGATGATCTGATCATCATGGGAGACAGAGAAGAGGATCACCTTCAGGCAATTGCTCAAAATGTAAGCTGTATTATTGTTGGTATGGGAATAGAAGTAAGTGAGAAAGTCATAAAGCTTGCGCATGAAAAGGAAATTGCTATCATTATGTCTCCATATGATACCTTTACTATTGCACGATTGATCAATCAGAGTATTCCTGTAAGATACATTATGAAAACCGATAATCTGGTTACATTTAGTACAGAGGATTTTACTGATGACATTCAGAATGAGATGATTAAACATCGTCATCGTGCATTCCCTGTAATTAATAAAAAGGGAAAATGTATCGGAACTATTTCAAGAAGAAACTTTCTGGATATGCACAAGAAGAAAGTTGCGCTTGTGGACCATAATGAGAAAGACCAGGCGGTAGATAATATTGATAAAGCTGAGATTGTGGAGATTATTGATCATCATAAACTTGGTTCACTGGAAACTATGGCTCCGATTTCATTCAGAAATCAGCCGGTTGGATGTACCGCAACAATTCTGTATGAAATGTACGGTGAGCAGAAACTGGAGATTTCACCAAACATTGCAGGTCTTCTCTGTGCTGCGATTATTTCAGATACACTGATGTTCCGTTCACCGACCTGTACATTATCTGATAAAATGGCAGCAGGAGCTCTGGCACTGATCGCCGGAATTAATATTGAGCAGTTTGCCAGAGAGATGTTTAAGGCCGGAAGTAATCTTAAAGATAAATCACCGGAAGAAATCTTCTATCAGGATTATAAGAAATTTATTGCAGAGGATGATATTAACTTTGGGGTTGGACAGATCAGTTCTATGGACAGTGATGAACTGGTAGAAATCAAAGAACGTCTGGTTCCGTTTATGGTCAGCGAGTGCGGGCGTCATGGAGTTACCCGCGTATTCTTTATGCTTACTAACATTATTGAAGAATCTACAGAACTTCTTTATTATGGTGAGGGAAGCGAAGAAATGGCCAGCATTGCATTTCATATGGAACCTAAAGACGGAGTGTTTGACCTGAAAGGTGTAGTTTCACGTAAGAAACAGTTGATACCTGCACTTATGGAAGCGGCTCAGGCAGGACAGAATGATTATAATTAAATCGAGGACAGAGTAAAATGGCAAAAGAAACCTGGAAAGCAGGAAATATGTTATATCCGCTTCCGGCAGTTATGGTAAGCGTTTCTGACGGTGAAGGCAATGACAATATTATTACAGTTGCATGGGCAGGTACGGTATGTACAAATCCGCCAATGGTTTCCATTTCTGTGCGGCCATCCCGTTTTTCCTATGATATGATCAGGAAGACTGGGGAATTTGTAATAAACCTTACAACAGAAAAGCTTGCGTATGCGACTGATTACTGCGGAGTACGTTCCGGACGTGATGTTGATAAATTCAAAGAAATGAAACTTACAAAAGAGAAAGCAGATTTTGTCAAAGCACCGATGATCGCAGAGTCTCCGGTAAGTATTGAGTGCAGAGTGAAGCAGGTTTTGGAATTAGGTTCCCATCATATGTTTGTGGCAGATGTACTTGCAGTTCATGCTGATCAGCAGTATATGGATGAGAAGAAGAAATTTCATCTCAATGATGCGAAACCATTGGTATATTCCCACGGTGAATATCTTGGAATTGGTAAGAAGCTGGGAACTTTTGGCTACAGTGTAAAAAAGAAGAAAAAAGCTTCCGGAAAAAGAGGCAAGTGAGCAGCAACATGCAAATTGCAGGCACAGATAATGTGTGATAAAATGAAAGGACATAGACATGAATAATGTGACATTAATTGGAATGCCCGGTTCAGGGAAAAGTACGATAGGAGTTATCCTTGCAAAAGCTTTAAGATATGAGTTCCTTGATTCTGATCTTTTGATACAGAAACAGGAGAAAAGAAAACTTTCCGAAATCATAGAGCAGGACGGGCCGGAACGTTTTAAGGAAATTGAGAACCGTGTCAATGCAGATATTCATGTAACAGATACGGTCATTGCGCCAGGCGGCAGTGTTATTTACTGCGAAGAGGCGATGGAGCATCTGAAGTCCATTGGAAAAGTTGTGTATCTCAAATTATCTCTGGAATCTTTATCCAAAAGACTTGGCAATCTGAAAGGCCGCGGAGTTCTGCTCAAGGAAGGACAGAGCCTGAAAGATCTTTATGAAGAACGAGTACCTTTATATGAAAAATATGCAGATATTACCATTGATGAAGAGGGGAAAGATTTGGATGAAAGTCTCAGAGCAATTCTGGAGATAATACATACCAGAGAGCAGGGAAAATGATTATTACAGGTCAGGGAATGGACCGTGGTAAATAATTTTTGTTTACAAATGACAAATATATGCTATAATATACAACTGACTTTGAAATAAGATGATCATTTAGTATAATCATATATTCATTTGAAATGTGAGGTACGCCTTAGAAAATACGCAAAAAACCGGATTTTCCGGTGTTCTGCAAAGGATGTACTTTAATTCTGCGCATGGAGTGAAAATAAATAAGAGGTGTGATATGGAACAGTATGTTATAAAAGGAGGCAACCCTTTAGTCGGTGAAGTTGAGATTGCCGGTGCCAAGAATGCGGCACTTGCTATTCTTGCAGCAGCCATAATGACTGATGAGACGATTCTGATAGAGAATTTGCCGGATGTAAGGGATATCAATGTATTGCTTGAAGCGATCGCTGGTATTGGAGCACAGGTAGACCGTATTGATAAATCTACTGTGAAGATTAACGGATCTACAATTGGAGATGTAAGTGTTGATTATGAATATATCAAGAAGATCAGAGCTTCCTACTATCTGCTGGGAGCACTTCTTGGTAAGTATAAACATGCAGAGGTACCGCTTCCAGGTGGATGCAACATCGGAAGCCGTCCGATCGACCAGCATCTGAAGGGATTCAGAGCGCTTGGTGCAGATGTAGATATCATGCATGGAGCAATTGTTGCGAAAGCAGATGAACTTCATGGAAGCCATATTTTCCTTGACGTTGTTTCTGTAGGTGCAACGATCAATATTATGATGGCAGCCTCATTGGCTCCGGGACGTACTATTTTGGAAAATGCCGCAAGAGAACCGCATGTAGTTGACGTTGCCAACTTCCTGAACAGTATGGGGGCAAATATTAAAGGTGCAGGTACAGATGTGATCCGTATTAAAGGTGTGGAGAAGCTCCACCGTACAGAGTATTCTATTATTCCGGATCAGATCGAGGCAGGTACATTTATGTTTGCTGCGGCAGCAACAGGCGGAGATGTAACAGTTAAGAATGTAATTCCGAAGCATCTGGAAGCAACTACGGCTAAACTTGAAGAAATTGGATGTGAGGTTGAGGAATTTGATGATGCAGTTCGTGTACGTGCACCAAAGAGACTTCACCGTACTCATGTAAAGACTCTTCCATATCCCGGATATCCTACAGATATGCAGCCACAGATTGCTGTAACTCTGGCACTTGCAGAGGGAACCAGTATTGTAACAGAGAGTATTTTTGAGAACAGATTCAAGTATGCGGACGAACTTTCACGTATGGGAGCAAACATCAAAGTTGAGGGAAATTCAGCAATTATTGATGGTGTGAAGAAGCTTACAGGTGCGAGAGTAAGTGCACCGGATCTGCGTGCAGGTGCAGCCCTGGTGATCGCAGGTCTTGCAGCAGATGGAATCACAGTTGTTGATGATATCGTATATATCCAGAGAGGATACGAGAATTTTGAAGATAAGCTGAGATCTCTCGGTGCTGAGATTGAGAGAGTATCCAATGAGAAAGAAATCCAGAAATTCCGTCTCAGGGTGGGATGATAAAAAATACCAAAAAATTACTTGACATTTGTAAGAGTTAAGTATATTGTATGGTATGCAGCAATCTTAATTAATGCAAGTTAATAATTAGTAATAGCCTTTTATTCAGAGTGGTGGAGATACAAAGGATCTGCGAAGCCACGGCAACCCCTGTTTACGGAGGAAGGTGCCAACCTGAGCGAGTGATCGAACAATAAGAGGATTGTTTAGATAATCAAACAGTCCGATTACTTCGGGCTGTTTCTTTTTGTTAACTGCAAAGTATCAGCAGGTTACTGTACAAAAGACGGCGGGGGAGCCGGACTGCTGGTACGGTACATATAGTGAGATACAACAAATAAAGGAGAACACAATGGAGAAAATTTTATTTACATCCGAATCTGTAACTGAGGGACATCCTGACAAAATGTGCGATGCCATTTCTGACGCGGTTCTTGACGCAATCATGGAACAGGACCCAATGGGACGTGTTGCATGCGAAACAGCTACAACAACAGGTCTTGTACTGGTAATGGGTGAGATCACAACAACAGCAAACATTGATATTCAGCAGATCGTAAGAGATACTGTTCGTGAGATCGGATATGACCGTGGTAAATACGGATTCGATGCAGATACATGTGCAGTTATCACAGCTCTGGACAAACAGTCCGCAGATATCGCTCTTGGTGTAGACAAAGCACTGGAAGCTAAGATGGGTGAAGAAGAGATTGATGCAATTGGAGCAGGTGACCAGGGTATCCAGTTTGGTTATGCTTCCAATGAAACAGAAGAGTATATGCCATATGCGATCAACATGGCACATAAACTTGCACGTCAGTTAACAAAAGTTCGTAAAGACGGAACATTAAAATACTTAAGACCAGATGGAAAAACACAGGTTACTGTAGAATATGATGAAGCTGGAAAACCATTCCGTATTGATGCAGTTGTATGCTCTACACAGCATGATCCGGATGTAACTCAGGAACAGATCCATGAGGATATTAAGAAATATGTATTCGATGAGATCATCCCTGCAGATATGGTAGATGAGAATACACAGTATTTCATCAACCCGACAGGACGTTTCGTAATCGGTGGACCTCACGGTGACAGCGGACTTACAGGACGTAAGATCATCGTTGATACTTACGGTGGAGCTGGTCGCCACGGCGGCGGAGCTTTCTCCGGAAAAGACTGCACAAAGGTTGACCGTTCTGCAGCATATGCAGCTCGTTATGTAGCAAAGAATATCGTAGCAGCAGGACTTGCTGATAAGTGTGAAATCCAGCTCTCCTATGCAATCGGTGTTGCTCATCCGACATCTGTTCATGTAGACACATTTGGAACAGGCAAACTCTCCGATACAAAACTTGTTGAGATCATTCGCGAGAACTTTGACCTTCGTCCGGCAGGAATCATCAAGATGCTAGACCTGAGAAGACCGATCTACAAACAGACAGCTGCTTACGGACACTTCGGACGTACAGATGTAGATCTTCCATGGGAGCATCTGGACAAGGTTGAAGATCTTAAGAAATACCTTGCATAATTAAAAGATTTGCAGAAGCTGGAGCACAGCTGAACAATTTACAATTGTAATATACAGCGTAAAGAGAAAACAGGAATTATCTGGAATTGAAATACGGATAGTTCCTGTTTTTTAATTTCCTGGAATAAGAATATTCCCAATAATTGTGTTGTGCGTAATTGGATTTATAGTGATAAAATGGGTGTCTGTATACTCGAAATGGTGCTAGAGCGTGTTTGAAAAATCATTCCCGCAATTTGCACGCCCCACTTTGCGGTATATTTTGCAGAAAGCCTTTTTCAAACACGCTCTAACGGGACTGTATTTTATAGAAAATTTAGATATGGAAATTGAACTTTATGATATAATAAATCCAAGACATTGAGGGTGACAGAGTGATAAACTCAGAGAATATTTCTGAAGGGCATAAACGAAAAGCAATGTTCAGGGAATGAAATAGAGAGGAAAACAAAAAATAAAAGATAAAGGATGGTTCAAATGAAGTTAAAGACAAGGATCGTGATAGGATTCGGCATGAGCATTCTGGTCCCGCTGCTTTTGTTTTCAGCAACTTTATATGGATTAAGCCATACAAAGCTTGCACAGCAGGCAAAGAACTCAACAGAGGTAGTATATGACATTTCCGTCGGGGAATCCGCCAACAGCCAGACACAGGTAAGACTCATTGCGAAAGATGTATTGTTTACGGCAACCGTAATTCTGGTATTTACGGCATTGTCCATTGGTTTGTGGATTTACAGAAGCATTGCCACACCGCTGGTTAAGTTGAAGAAAGCCACTCAGAATATCAAGGAGGGCAATCTGGATTTTGTTCTGGAGGTAGAAGGTGACGATGAATTCTCGGAACTCTGCCGGGATTTTGAGGAGATGAGAAAGCGGCTCAAGGAATCTGCAGAAGAGAAAGTTCTTATGGATAAAGAGAACAAGGAACTTATCAGCAATATTTCTCATGACCTTAAAACCCCGATCACAGCAGTAAAAGGATATGTCGAGGGAATCATGGACGGAGTGGCAGATACTCCGGAGAAAATGGATCGTTATGTAAAGACGATCTACAACAAAACAAACGAGATGGATCATCTGATCAATGAGCTAACTTTCTACTCTAAGATCGATACAAACAGAATTCCATACACATTCAGCAAACTCAATGTAGAAGACTATTTCAGTGACTGTGCGGAGGAAGTAGGACTGGAACTGGAGACCAGAGGAATTGAGCTGGTATATGCCAACTATGTAGAGAGCGGTGTACAGGTCATTGCAGATGGTGAACAGATCCGTCGTGTCATCCATAATATCATCAGCAACGCCATCAAATATATGGACAAGCCAAAAGGAATCATCCAGATCCGTGTAAAGGATGTTGGAGATTTCATTCAGGTAGAGATCGAAGATAACGGAAAAGGAATCGCAGCAAAAGATCTGCCGTCTATTTTTGATCGTTTTTACAGAACAGATGTGTCGAGAAATTCTTCCAAGGGAGGAAGCGGAATCGGACTTTCCATCGTAAAGAAGATCCTGGAGGATCATGGTGGAAAGGTCTGGGCAACCAGCAGACTGGGAATTGGCACGATCATGTATTTTGTACTTAGAAAGTATCAGGAGGTACCAATGAAATGAGCAGAATTTTAATAATAGAAGACGAAGAAGCAATCGCGGATCTGGAGAAAGATTATCTGGAACTCTCCGGATTTGAGGTTGAGATATGCAACAGAGGAGACACAGGACTGACACGTGCACTGAACGAGGAATTTGATCTGATCATTCTGGATCTTATGCTTCCGGAAGTGGACGGTTTCGACATTTGCAGACAGGTACGCCAGGAGAAAAATACTCCGATCATCATGGTGTCTGCAAAGAAAGATGACATCGACAAGATCAGAGGTCTGGGACTTGGCGCAGATGATTATATGACAAAGCCGTTCAGTCCGAGTGAACTGGTAGCCCGGGTTAAAGCACATATGGACAGATATAACCGTCTGATCGGTTCTAATGTCCACAAGAATGATATCGTAGAGATACGAGGAATCAAGATTGACAAGACTGCACGACGTGTATGGGTAAATGGCGAGGAGACAACTTTTACTTCCAAGGAATATGATCTGCTTACATTCCTTGCAGAGAATCCAAACAGAGTGTTTACCAAAGAAGAACTTTTCAGAGAAATCTGGGATATGGAATCTGTGGGAGATATTGCTACAGTTACTGTCCATATCAAGAAAATCCGTGAGAAAATTGAATTTAATACAGCTAAGCCGCAGTATATTGAAACAATCTGGGGCGTAGGCTACAGATTTAAAGTGTAACTGAATCAGGCGTCCTGGCAGAAATCTATTTGTCAGGACGTTTGAGGATAACCGGGGCTAAAATTTATGATTCATTATGAATATAAAAGGAAAAAATGGAAAGATTATATAAAAAATTAGAAAGCTACGGCAAGTCCGACTATTATCCGTTCCATATGCCGGGACATAAACGAAACAAAGCATCTTCAGCAGGGGATTTCCCGTTTGAGAGAGACATCACAGAGATTTCCGGATTTGATAATCTTCATCATGCAGAGGGAATCCTGAAAGAAGTACAGGAAAATGCCGCACAGATTTACGGTACAAAGAAATGCTTTTTCAGCGTAAACGGAAGTACAGCCGCTCTTCTGGCAGCAGTCAGTGCATCCGTAAACAAAGGCGGCAAAATCCTGGTAGCAAGAAACTGTCACAAAGCAGTTTACCATGCACTTTATCTGCGGGACCTGCAGCCGGTCTATGTTTATCCACACGAAGATAAAAGACTGGGGATAAACGGTGGCATTTCAGCCAGAAGTGTGGAAAGATATCTGGAGGAAAATCAGGATGTACAGGCAGTTCTGCTCACATCGCCTACATATGACGGAGTCGTATCCGACATAAAAGAGATTGCAGAAGTGGTACACAGACATGAAATTCCGCTGATCGTAGATGAAGCACATGGAGCACATTTCCGTTTCTCGGAGTACTTTCCGGTTTCGGCAGCAGAACTGGGGGCAGATGTTGTGGTCCAGAGCTTTCACAAGACTCTGCCGTCCATGACACAGACAGCAGTACTTCATGTATGCAGCGATATGGTGGATGTGGGGAAAATTAAGCGCTTTATGGGAATCTATCAGACAAGCAGTCCGTCCTATATTCTGATGGCCAGTATGGATGCCTGCATGGATAAACTGCAGAAAGATGGAAAGCAAATGTTCCGTGAATTTACTTACAATCTGGAAAAAGCCAGACAGCGCCTTTCAAAGTGCGAAAAGATAAAACTGATCGAAGCCTCCATGCTTCAGGGTACTGGAATCTACGATTATGACAGATCCAAGTTATTGTTCTCCACAGTTGGAACTTCCATTAATGGACATCAGCTTCATGAAATATTACGTGACAGATATCATATTGAGATGGAAATGGAAGCCGAGAAATATGCCCTTGGAATTGCAGCAGTGGGAGATACGGAAGAGGGATTTGACAGAATATGTAGTGCAATTGAAGAAATAGACGCAGAAACAGAACTGGTATCTGCAGCAGAGGAATCACAGGAGAATACTTCCCATGCAAGAATGAAACAGCTTATGACCATTTCTCAGGCAGTGGATGCACAGCAGAGACGATATCCTCTGGAAGAGAGTATCGGAAAGGTCAGTGCAGAGTTTGCTTATCTGTATCCTCCCGGAATACCGATTATTGTGCCTGGTGAGCAGATTACTGGACAATTTGTGCGAAATGTGAGAAGATACATGGAACAGGGACTGGAAGTGCAGGGACTCAGTGATACATCTTCTGAGACAATCTGTGTAGCTGCCCGGAATGATTCGGGTCAGGAAGAAGACAGTCCGGCAAAGGAATAAAACAGTAGAAATGGGAAAGATTTTTTACATTATGGGAAAGAGCGCGTCAGGAAAGGATAAGATTTATTCACTTCTGGCAGCAAATAAAGAACTGAATTTAAAAACACTTGTCCTGTACACTACACGGCCAATCAGAGCTGGTGAGCAGGATGGAAAGAATTATTATTTTGTAGATGATAAGAAATTGAAAGAATTTCGAAAGAATGGGAATCTGATAGAGGCCAGAGCCTATCACACAGTTCATGGAATATGGACATATTTCACAGCAGATGACGGACAGGTAGATCTGGCAGATTCCGATTATCTGGGTATCGGTACACTGGAGTCT
Organism: uncultured Blautia sp.; assembly: GCA_905209435.1. Next base: position 21,394 of record CAJLTE010000030.1, read on the forward strand.
TTTAAGAAAATGCGTAAGTACTATGGTGAAGATGCAGTCTGTCCTGTTTATATCCAGGTGGAAGACGGAGAAAGACTGAGTCGTGCTCTTAAACGGGAACGCGAGCAGGCCAATCCAAAATACGAGGAAATGTGCAGAAGATTTATTGCAGACCAGTCGGATTTTTCAGAAGAGAATATTTTGAGAGCAGAAATCTGGAAACGTTTTCAGAATACAGACCTCGACAAATGTGTGAAAGAAATTGTAAATTATATAAAATCTATGCAATAAGTCTCCTTTTATGGTATAATATCTTACAAAACGGACTGGTGAGGTGATTCTTATGATGGGATTTAACAATATTATCGGACATGAAGAGATTATCGGACATTTAAAAAATGCAATAGAATCAGGAAAAATATCGCATTCTTATATTTTTACCGGCGAACCAGGTTCTGGTAAGAAGCTCCTTGCAGGGACTTTTGCGGCAACACTTCAGTGTGAGGCCGGAGGTACAGAACCCTGCCAGAAATGCGACTCCTGCAAAAAGGCGATGGGTAAGAATCATCCGGACATTATTATGGTCAGTCATGAGAAACCTGGAACGATCACAATTGACGAGATCAGGGATCAGGTGATCAATGATATAGATATCAGACCATATTACAGTCCTTACAAGATTTATATTATTGCAGATGCAGATCTTATGACACCACAGGCACAGAATGCTCTTCTTAAAACAATTGAAGAGCCGCCGGAATATGCAGTGATTCTTTTGCTGACTAATAATATCGGGGGACTGCTGCCGACTATTCAGTCAAGATGTGTTCGTCTTGATCTGAAGGTAGTGGATGACGGTCTTGTAAAGAAATATCTGATGGAGCATCTTCATGTTCCGGATTACCAGGCGGAGATTGACGCATCCTTTGCACAGGGCAGTATTGGAAGGGCAAAAGAAGCAGCTACTTCTCAGGAGTTTGCAGAGATGACTCAGAATGCACTGAGGATTCTTAAATATGCAAACACCATGGAAGTTTATGAACTGTCAGATGCGATTAAGAGTCTTTCTGAGGACAAACAGAATATCAACGATTATCTGGATATTTTCCAGTTCTGGTTCAGAGATGTCCTGATGTTTAAGGCAACACAGGAGATTGACAATCTGGTATTTAAACAGGAAATTAATTTTATCAGAGAACAGGCAAAGCAGCGTTCCTACGAGAATCTGGAGAACATTCTGGATTCTATTCAGAAGACAAAGGTACGTCTGAAAGCAAATGTTAATTTTGATCTGGCATTTGAATTGCTGTTCCTGACGATCAGGGAGAAATAGAATGACAAAAGTAGTAGGCGTGAGATTTCGTAATGTAGGCAAGATTTATTATTTCAGTCCTAAGGATTATGAAATTAAAACTGGCGACCATGTGATCGTAGAGACTGCCCGTGGCATTGAATACGGGAAAGTCGTACTTGCACCAAGAGAAGTAGGTGAGGAAAGTGTAGTGCATCCTCTTAAAGAAGTACTTCGTGTAGCAACACAGGAGGACGATGAGAGAGAGGCACAGAATAGAATCAGAGAACGAGAGGCATTCAAAATCTGTCAGAAGAAGATCCGCGAACATGGTCTGGAAATGAAGCTGATAGATGCAGAATATACATTTGATAATAATAAGGTGTTGTTTTACTTTACTGCAGACGGCAGAATTGATTTCCGCCAGCTTGTAAAGGATCTGGCAGCGATTTTCAAGACACGTATTGAACTTCGTCAGATTGGTGTCCGCGATGAAACAAAAATTCTTGGTGGAATCGGCATTTGTGGCAGATGTTTATGCTGCCATACTTATCTGTCTGAATTTGCACCGGTATCCATCAAGATGGCGAAAGAGCAGAACCTGTCTTTGAACCAGACTAAAATTTCCGGGGTATGCGGCAGACTGATGTGCTGTCTGAAGAACGAGCAGGAGACATACGAAGAACTGAACAAGAAACTTCCGGGACTGGGCGATTCTGTTACAACTCCGGACGGACTTCAGGGAACCGTACACAGTGTAAATGTACTTCGCCAGAGAGTAAAAGTAATTGTAGAAATCAATGACGAGAAAGAAATTCAGGAATTCCCGGTGGATGAACTGAAATTCAGACCAAGAAAGAAGAAAGTAAAAGTCTCTGACAAAGAGTTAAAGGAACTTGGAAATCTGGAAGATAAAAAAGGAGATTCCAAATTAAATGAATGATCAGCTGGTAAAAGATAATGAACGCGTGGATGATCTCCAGAACGGATATTATGTGATCCAGGATCCGGATAAATTCTGTTTTGGAATGGATGCGGTTCTTCTTTCCGGCTTTGCAAAAGTAAAAAAAGGTGAGACTGCTCTGGACATGGGAACAGGAACGGGCATTATCCCGATTCTGCTTAAGGCTAAGACAGATGGAAAACATTTTACAGGCCTTGAAATTCAGCAGGAATGCGCAGATATGGCCGGACGCAGTGTTAAGTATAATCATCTGGAGAACGACATTGACATCGTACAGGGTGACATTAAGGAGGCGGCCGAGATTTTTGGGGCAGCCTCTTTTGATGTAGTGACGAGCAATCCACCTTATATGATCGGACAGCATGGGCTGCGCAATCCGGACATGCCAAAAGCAATTGCCAGACATGAGGTGCTCTGCAATCTGGAGGATGTGGTCAGCCAGGCGGCAAAAGTACTGAAAGAACGGGGCAGATTTTATATGGTGCACAGACCGTTCAGACTGGCAGAGATTATGAATGTTCTGACGAAATACCGACTGGAGCCGAAGAGAATGCAGCTTGTGTACCCATACATAGACAGAGAGCCGAATATGGTACTGATCGAGGCATTAAAGGGCGGAAATTCCAGAGTAACCGTGGAACCGCCGCTGATCGTATACAAAGAACCGGGAGTTTATACAGAGAACATACTGAAAATTTATGATATGATTTAAACTGAATCAGGTAAATCCCTGTTTCAATTGCGAAAAGCAATAAGTAGTGGGGCTTATTTGTATCAGGATGAGTAAGTAGCGGATGGTTTTATCTGCTTAACTTTTTGCAAAGCAATTATGAGAGGAATCAATTATGAGTGGTAAATTGTATTTATGTGCAACACCCATAGGAAACCTGGAGGATATTACACTCCGGGTACTCCGTACATTAAAAGAAGTAGACCTTATAGCAGCAGAAGATACAAGAAACAGTATCAAACTATTGAATCATTTTGACATCAAAACACCCATGACCAGTTATCATGAGTACAACAAGATCGACAAGGCATACGTCCTGATCAATAAAATGCAGGAAGGACAGAACGTAGCCCTGATCACAGATGCGGGAACTCCCGGAATTTCCGATCCGGGTGAAGAACTGGCCGCAATGTGCTACGAAGCTGGAATCGAAGTAACCTCACTTCCGGGACCTGCTGCCTGTATCACAGCCTTGACTCTGTCGGGTCTGCCAACAAGAAGATTCGCATTTGAAGCCTTTCTTCCGGCAGATAAAAAAGAGAGAAAAGTAATTCTTGAAGAATTAAAAGATGAAACAAGAACAATCATTCTCTACGAAGCACCACACAGACTGGTGAGAACTCTGGAGGAGTTAAAAGAAACTCTGGGAAACCGCAGAATGACTTTATGCAGAGAGCTGACAAAGAAACACGAAACAGCTTTCCATACGACCATTGAGGATTTGATCCTTTATTACCAGACAGAGAAACCACTGGGTGAATGTGTTCTTGTGGTCGAGGGCAGAAGCAGAAAAGAAATGGAAGAAGAACAGAAGGCTTCATGGGAAAAGATCACAATAGAAGAACACATGGAAATCTACGAAAACCAGGGCCGTTCCAGAAAAGAAGCCATGAAACTGGTAGCAAATGACAGAGGAATGACCAAGAGAGATGTGTATCAGTATCTCATTAACAAAAGCGAAGAATAAGAGAAACAGACAGAAGAATTCCCGTCCGCGGGGATTCTTTTTCTGTAGTATAAAAATCAGGTATAATCCTGAGAAAATATAGGAATATACAATTGTTTTTTTCATTATGAATGTGGCAAGATATAGGCTTTTGTGCTATAATAAATTTGTATTATTATGTCCAAATACCAGAATATATTTGAAAACCTGTTTATGGCGAACCCGTAAGGGGTTTCAGATATATTCTGGTTATGATCAATAGATAACAGGAGGAATGAAATGGGCGGAGAAAATACAGAATACGGAGCGGATCAAATCCAGATTCTGGAAGGTTTGGAAGCCGTACGAAAGAGACCAGGTATGTATATCGGAAGTACATCCAGCAGAGGTCTTCATCACTTGGTTTATGAGATCGTAGACAATGCAGTTGATGAAGCTCTTGCTGGATTTTGTACGGAAATTCAGGTAGTTATCAATCCGGATAATTCTATTACAGTTGTTGATAACGGACGTGGTATTCCGGTAGGTATCAATCATAAAGCAGGAATCCCTGCTGTAGAAGTTGTATTTACAATTCTTCATGCCGGCGGTAAATTTGGCGGTGGAGGGTACAAAGTATCTGGCGGCCTCCACGGAGTAGGCGCATCAGTAGTAAACGCACTTTCCACATGGCTTGAAGTAAAGATTTATCATGAGGGAAAAATCTATCAGCAGAGATACGAACGTGGTAAAACAATGTATCCTCTGAAAGTTGTAGGGGACTGCGATCCGGAACTGTCGGGAACAACAGTTGTATTCTTGCCGGATAAAGATATTTTTGAAGAAACTGTATACGATTACGATATCTTGAAACAGCGTCTGAGAGAAATGGCATTCCTGACAAAAGGTCTGAGGATTTGTCTCAAAGATACCAGAGAAGGAATGGAAAGAGAGAAAGTTTTCCATTACGAGGGCGGTATCCGTGAATTCGTAACCTATCTCAACAGAAGTAAAGAAGCACTCTATCCGGAGATCATTTACTGCGAGGGACAGGTAAATGGAGTATCTGTAGAGGTTGCCATGCAGCATAATGACTCTTATACAGAGAACTGCTATGGATTTGTTAATAACATTAATACACCTGAGGGCGGTACTCATATTGTAGGTTTCAGAAACGCTCTGACAAAAACTTTCAACGATTATGCCAGAAAGAACAAGCTGCTCAAAGACAGCGAACCGAACTTAAGCGGTGATGATATCCGAGAGGGACTGACAGCAATCGTCAGTGTCAAGATTGAGAATCCTCAGTTTGAGGGACAGACCAAGCAGAAACTTGGAAATAGTGAAGCAAGAGGTGCGGTTGACAGTGTAGTAAGTAAACAGCTTGAAATCTTCCTTGAGCAGAATCCGACTGTAGCTAAAGCTACTGTAGAGAAATCAGTTCTTGCACAGAGGGCCCGTGAAGCAGCCCGTAAAGCACGTGATCTTACCAGAAGAAAATCAGCTCTTGATAATATGTCACTTCCTGGAAAACTTGCAGACTGCTCAGATAAAAATCCTGAGAATTGCGAGATTTACATCGTAGAGGGAGATTCCGCCGGTGGTTCCGCAAAGACTGCCAGAAACCGTGTGACACAGGCTATTCTGCCTCTGAGAGGTAAGATCCTGAATGTAGAGAAAGCACGTCTGGATAAAATCTATGCAAATGCTGAGATTAAAGCTATGATCACTGCATTTGGAACAGGAATCCATGACGATTTCGATATCAGTAAGCTTCGTTATCACAAGATTATCATTATGACTGATGCCGATGTTGACGGTGCGCACATTGCCACTCTGCTGCTGACTTTCCTGTATCGTTTTATGCCGGAACTTATCAAGCAGGGATATGTATACCTTGCTCAGCCGCCTTTATACAAGGTTGAGAAAAACAAAAAAGTATGGTATGCATACGATGACGATGAACTTAATCAGATCCTCACAGAGATCGGCCGTGATGGAAATAATAAGATCCAGCGTTACAAAGGTCTTGGAGAGATGGATGCAGACCAGCTCTGGGAGACAACTATGGACCCTGAGAAGCGAATCCTGCTCAAGGTTACCATGGACGAAGCAGCTACATCTGAGATTGACCTGACATTTACTACACTGATGGGCGATAAGGTAGAGCCGAGACGTGAATTTATTGAAGAGAATGCAAGATTTGTAAAGAATCTGGATATCTGATAATAGGGAGAATAGATAAATGGAAGATAATATTTTTGACAAAGTCCACGAGGTGGATCTGGAAAAGACCATGAAGGACTCTTATATTGACTATGCCATGAGCGTTATCGCTTCCAGAGCACTGCCTGATGTAAGAGATGGTCTGAAACCGGTTCAGCGACGTGTATTGTATTCCATGATAGAACTGAATAATGGTCCTGACAAACCGCATCGTAAATGTGCGCGTATTGTCGGTGATACAATGGGTAAATATCATCCACATGGTGACAGTTCTATTTATGGAGCACTTGTAAATATGGCACAGGAATGGTCTACCAGATATCCGCTGGTAGACGGACATGGAAATTTTGGTTCCGTGGATGGTGATGGTGCAGCAGCCATGCGATATACCGAGGCACGTCTGAGCAAGATTTCCATGGAAATGCTGGCAGACATCAACAAGGATACCGTTGATTTCCAGCCAAACTTTGATGAGACAGAGAGAGAACCTGTTGTACTGCCATCCCGTTACCCGAATCTTCTGGTAAACGGAACTTCCGGTATCGCAGTAGGTATGGCTACCAATATCCCGCCTCATAATCTGGGGGAGGTTGTAGACGCTGTTGTCAAGATTATTGACAATATCATCGAAGAGCAGCGTGAAACCACAATGGAAGAGATCCTGGACATTGTAAAAGGACCTGATTTCCCAACTGGAGCTACAATTCTTGGCAGAAGAGGAATTGAAGAAGCCTACAGAACAGGCCGTGGAAAGATCCGTGTACGTGCCGTAACAAATATAGAGACACTTCCGAACGGAAAGTCCAGAATTATCGTTACAGAGCTTCCATATCTGGTAAACAAGGCACGTCTGATCTCCAAGATCGCAGAACTTGTAAGAGATAAGAAGATTGACGGAATCACAGACCTGAACGACCATTCCAGCCGCGAGGGTATGAGAATTTGTATTGATCTGCGAAAAGATGCAAATGCGAATGTAGTTCTGAATTTATTGTACAAGCATACTCAGCTTCAGGATACTTTTGGCGTAAATATGCTTTCACTTATCCCGAATAACGGAAGCCTTGAGCCGAAGGTATTAAATCTGAAACAGATGTTGGAATATTATCTGGCTCATCAGGAAGATGTAGTGACCAGAAGAACTAAATATGACCTGAATAAAGCGAGAGAACGTGCTCATATTTTAGAGGGGCTGTTGAAAGCACTGGATAATATTGATGAAGTAATACGTATTATCAGAGGCTCTCAGAACGTACAGATCGCGAAACAGGAATTAATGGAGCGTTTCGCGTTGACAGATGTTCAGGCACAGGCGATCGTAGATATGCGTCTGCGTGCTCTGACAGGTCTGGAAAGAGAGAAACTGGAAGCAGAATATGCTGATTTAATGGAAAAAATCCGTAAATATGAAGCTATTCTTGCAGACAGAAACCTTTTGCTTCGTGTAATCCGTGAGGAGATTCTTGCAATTGCGGAGAAATATGGCGATGACAGAAAGACTTCCATCGGATATGATGTATACGATATTTCTACAGAGGATCTGATCCCAAGAGAGAATACCGTTATCACAATGACCAAACTTGGATATATCAAGAGAATGACAGTAGATAATTTCAGAAGCCAGAACAGAGGTGGAAGAGGAATTAAGGGTATGCAGACTCTTGAGGACGATTATATCGAAGAACTTCTGATGACGACAACTCATCATTATCTGATGTTCTTTACAAATACAGGAAGGGTATACCGACTGAAAGCATATGAAATTCCAGAAGCAGGACGTACTGCAAGAGGAACCGCAATTATTAATCTTTTGCAGCTTATGCCTGGAGAATTTATTACAGCAGTGATTCCAATCCGTAAGTTTGAAGACGGCAATTATCTTATGATGGCTACAAAGAACGGGCTTGTAAAGAAAACTCCTATTCACGAGTACGCAAATGTACGTAAAAACGGACTGGCAGCTATCACTTTACGTGATGATGACGAGCTGATCGAGGTTAAGCTAACAGACGATAAGAAGGATGTGATCCTGGTAACAAAAGACGGTATGTGTATTCGATTCAAAGAAACAGACGTACGAAGTACCGGAAGAGTCTCTATGGGGGTACGTGGTATGAATCTCGATGACGGAGATGAAGTTGTAGCAATGCAGCTGAATTCTCAGGGAGACTGCCTTCTGATCGTATCTGCAAATGGTATGGGTAAACGTACTGCTATGGCAGAATTTTCATGCCAGAACCGTGGTGGTAAAGGTGTGAAATGCTATAAGATCACAGAAAAAACTGGTGATGTAATCGGTGCGAGAGCTGTAAATGAAGAAAACGAAGTCATGCTGATCACTACTGAGGGTATCATTATCAGAATCGCATGCGCTGATATTTCCATTCTCGGAAGAATTACATCTGGTGTAAAACTGATTAATCTTACAGATGGTGTCACTGTAGCAAGTGTAGCCAAGGTAAGAGATAAAGAGGAGAAAGATACAAATACGCAGCCGGCAGCAGAAAAAGCTGCAGAATCTGATCAGGAAATGAATCAGGATATACAGAGTGAGAACACAGGAGAAGAGGAATAACCATGAAAAAATGGTACAGATATCTTGTTGCAGGAGTGTTGGTATTACTGACACTCTGCGTTGCAGGATGTGGGGGTGTAAGCCACAAATCACCGGAAAAGGTAACAGAGGAACTGATCCAGTCCTATGTTGACGGAAAAGAAAAAAAAGTAAAAGACTGCTATAACCAGAAAGACAATACAGAAGCTGACCTTCAGACGGAGATTACAGCAACGCTTAAGTATTTCGAAGCACATAATCCAAAGAAAGTATCTGTTCAGGACTGCCAGGTTCTTTCTCAGAATGATAATTATACATATGTGTATATAACCTATAATCTGATTCTTGAGGATGACCAGGAATATCCGTGTGTAGGAACCTATATGGTAGGAAAACAGGATAAAACTTACTATATCATGGCTCCGTCACAGATTACAGATGATATAAGAACACAGGCAGCCGCAGACTATGCTAAATTTATGAAAACAGATAGTTACAAGACCTATACCAAAGCATACGATACATTTATCAAAAAAAATCCGGGATATGAAGACAAGATTTCGGAAAAAATAGGATCATGATATATTGAGGAAAAAGATAAATGAAAAGAATATTATTAATGGTATTTAGAAATCTCTTTTTTGTTCCATATGGATGGTTTAAATTATGCTGGTATGCATCGCATGTGGATCGTTACAGCGAAGAGGAGAGATACCAGCTTCTTAAGTATGTTGATAACAGAGCAGTAAACGGCGGTAATCTTGTAATTGATGGTCATGGAATAGAGAACATTCCAAAAGAGAACGGATTTATGTTCTTTCCGAATCATCAGGGCCTTTTTGATGTACTTGCAATCATACAGGTATGCCCGGTACCTTTTTCAGTAGTAGCGAAAAAAGAACTGACAGACGTACCGTTCCTGAAACAGGTATTTGCAATTATGAAAGCTTTTATGATTGATCGTGAGGATGTCAAGCAGTCCATGCAGGTGATCATTAATGTTATTAAAGAAGTAAAAGCAGGACGGAACTATCTGATCTTTGCCGAGGGAACCAGAAGCAAAAACGGAAATCATCCACAGGAATTTAAAGGCGGAAGTTTTAAAGCTGCAACCAAATCAAAATGCCCAATCGTACCGGTGGCATTGATTGATTCTTATAAAGCTTTTGATACAGGTTCTGTTAAGCCGCTTACAGTACAGGTACATTTTTTGGAACCTATATACTATGAAGAGTATAAAGACATGAAGACAACAGAGATTGCTGCAGAGGTAAAAAGACGCATTGAAGCGACGATCTCACAGTATGCATGATTGGTGTTTTCATGCAAGAATTCCTCGCGAAATATTAACTAAAAACAAAAAAATAAAAAAAGTAAAAAAACCTGTTGACAAAACAGGTTTTTTTACATATAATTACAAATGCGCTTCGGGAGATTCCAAAGTGCATTCGAATTTAATATTGAACTATTAGTTCGGAGTCTGGAGAAGTACTCAAGAGGCCGAAGAGGTGCCCCTGCTAAGGGTATAGGTCGCTAACGCGGCGCGAGGGTTCAAATCCCTCCTTCTCCGTTTTTATTTTTTGGAAAACAAAAAATAAATAAAAAAAGATGTTGACAAACACTTGAAACTATGATAAAGTAAACAAGCTGTCAACGAACAGTAAATCGGTTGAAAAAAAGATTTGAAAAAACTTAAAAAAGTTCTTGACAAGTCGAAAACAACATGATAAAATAAACAAGCTGTCGCAAGACAGACAACCTTGATAACTAAACAGTGAAACACAT
>CAJLTE010000031.1 GCA_905209435.1 uncultured Blautia sp.
TGTTACTAATCGGGTGAGGGCTTGACCAAGAAACGCAGGTTAAGAATTGATTCAAAGAGTTTGATTAACGATCAACAAGCATGTATGTAGTTTTGAGAGTACAATGTAAAAAAATTTGTGGCCAACAGCCACTTTTTCTTGTATATAGGGGATTGGTCAAATGGTATGATAGGGGTCTCCAAAACCTTTGGTGGGAGTTCGATTCTCTCATCCCCTGCTATTAGTAACGCTGAAAAGTCTTGTAGATCAGGATTTTTCAGCGTTTTTTAATTTTCTATATTGTTGTTTATGAGATGCTTTGAAAAAGGTATCTTTTTTTATTAATTTGTCGTCTACCAGGAGACCAATTAGGTAATATATAGAAATAAAATATAAATACACAGAAATAGTAAACCAGGATTGCATAGAGTTTCATTCTTTTAAATGATAAAATATAGGCATAATCATAAAAATATAGGAGATATATGATGAGTTTGGAAAATGCCTTTATAGAACAGCTGGCTCAATATATAGAAATAAATTATAAGGAATATTTACCAGTAACAGATGAAAATATACTTTACGAAAAATATGCACCCTTCGTAGATATTCCTGAACGAAAAGAACTGACCAGAGATCAGTCCATGGATCTGCAGCATCTTTTGGACGAAGCGGGAGATTCTTTTCATGAAAAGCTTTTTGAATTGATAGATAAGAGTGGGATGTCAGATGTTGAAGTATATAAAAGAGCATGTATTGACAGAAGATTATTTTCGAAGATTAGAAGTAATCCAGCTTATCATCCCGGAAAGAGTACAGTGCTGGCACTTGTATTTGCATTAAAGTTGGATATAAAAGCAGCAAGAGATCTTTTAGCCAGGGCGGAATATGCACTTTCTCCACCTAACAAAGGCGATCTGATCATAAAATATTTTATTGAGCATCAGGTGTACGATCTTATGGCATTAAATTTCACCTTAGAAGAATATGGGCAGCCAATACTTGGAGAATAACTGGTAAGATCCGGAAAGGAGATAATTAATATGTCATCACTTACAAAACAGGAAAGAACAGCAAAAATTGGAGAAATCGTGGAAAAAGTCACACAGATGACAGATGAACAGCTGGGAAATATTCATGAATATACATCGGATGAATTCGAAGAACCAAACCATGAAGCGGAGGCATTAAATGCAGTGATTCGATTGAGTCGAAAATATGGAAAAAATAAAGATGAGGTCAGATAACAGATGGGAAAGTTTTACTCATTATTAACTTCAGTTGGAATATATGAACAAAATTTGAGCCTTCCATCCTATGAGATGGATCTTAAATTAATGGAAAATGCATTAATAGAAGGTCTAAGGCTTTCGAAGGATACAATAAGAACTCTAGGGAGTTCTGGAATTGTAAAGATGAGAAGTTTTGTGCGTGCATTGATGGAATTTTCCAGTATGATTGAGGAAGAGGATGGATTTATTTTGTATTTTTCCGGTCATGGCTGCAATGGAGATCTGTGCTTTTCAGATGGAATGATCAATATTCAGAGCATCATTGATTTTGTAGAAAAGTTAAAATCAAAAAATAAAATTATTATTTTGGATTGCTGTTATTCTGGTAAATTTTATGTTTCCGGAGCCAAACAAATGAAATTGGAGGAAGCGATCACTACTTTTGCAGGAAACGGAACGGTTGTTCTTGCTTCTTCATCATCTAATGAGAGTTCATGGCTCGGACCCGGGAAGAACCACAGTTTGTATACAGGAATGTTAACAACAGCAATGACTGTTAATCGAAGAATCCATAAAGGAAAAATTTCTATTTTTGATATCCATGAGGAAGTATTAGCTATTGCAAAAGCATGGAATAAAAACAACCCTAATAAGATGCAGCATCCAATATATCGAGGGAGAATCGGTGGTACCATATACTTTGAGGTGGAGAAATATACTTCGTATGAGACTTTACAAGTGTATCTGAAAGCAGAAAATTATACAATAAGAAATGTAGAGCCATTATCTTCAAGGAAAGAAAAACGTTTGGCAGTATTTGTAATGATATCGGAGAAATATTGTGCAGAAAAGCAATTAGCATTAATAACGAAAGAGATTGTATCCTATGTCCGAAATTTAAATGTATTTTCTACGGCAGTTTCAGAAACAAAATTTAAAAATATGTCAGCCAGGGCTGTATGGTGTTATTTTGGACATGATGAGAGTGATATGGTCAATCATAGATATTTTGCCAGAAGTATATGGGCCTGCGACAGAAGTGGGAAAAAGAAATATTATTCAGAACAGAAAAATTCTTCAATAATAAGAGGTATATGGGTAACTACAGATTCTTTTTATGAATCCGTGCGCAGACTTCAGCAATCGGAACTTACCAGAGAGGAGTTCGAGTCCGGAATTCAGAAAACGTTATGCCAGACTACATCTTTGGCAGAACGATATATTGCAGATATCAGAGAAATTGATAATCAGACAAAAACAATTTCAGAAATTCGTGAAACATACAGAGAATGGATCCGACAGGTATATGAGGAATATTTTAAAATGACGGAAATTCCCACAGTACCAGATGATCTGCATGATCGTTTCAACATAGTGGAAGATCTGGCAGGCTGTGTATTGGATATGGCACTTTTGCTGAATAAAGATGAAGAATATACAGATGGAAACCAGTGGCTGATAAAGAATAACATTCGAAAGTATTATGAAGGACTGGAAAAGCTGAAAATAATTGACGAAAAAGGTAGATAAAGTCTGAATTAACGCCAAATATGCAAATTAGACAATAATTAATTGCTTTTTATGTATAAAAATCGTATAATCTGATTAAGAAAATTGTTGAATTCTGATAAAAACCACACATAGTTTAATACAGCAAAGCAAGAAGTTTACATAACATAAAATCGACAGAACTGAGGTGAAATTTCGTAGTAAATATAATATCGGTGTGATGAAAACATTACTTTCTTTACAAAAATGAGAGAGTAATGTTTTTTTATTAAGAATTCAAAGGAAGAGATTTACTGGAGGGAAAGAATGAAGACAATTAGAAGAAAAACAGGTATAGGATGGGAAGCATTGTTTCTGGGATTTAGTAAAGATCCACGAAGAAGGAACAAAAAAACGCAGCGAAGCCCAGGCAGAGCTTGCCAAGATTGAGGATGAACTGAAGCAGGCGTTACTGCAGGATGGGCAGAAGGTGTGATGGGAGGCTTTTTAAATGTATGCAGAACTTAAAGTGGAATTTGATTCAAACGAAATTAATTTTCAACAGTCATCAAACTTGCAGGGAGTACTGATGGAGAATATTTCATCAGAATATGCGGAAAAGCTACATGGAAATCAGTTAAATCCATATAGTCAATGCATTTTAAAAGAAGAAGGAAAAACTATCTGGTATCTTAAAACATTAAATACGGAAGCCTACGAAATGCTTTTGCTTCCAATGACAAAGCTTGATACGATTACGTTACGAAAAAAGAATAAAACAGTAAATTTATTAAATAAAACAGTAAGGATCAAAGAAGATAAAGAACTGATAAAAGAATTCTATGAAAATAAATGTTCCAGATATTTGGAATTAAGTTTTAAAACGCCCACATCATTTAAACGAGATGGAAAATATGTAATATATCCAGATTTAAGTTTAATATATGGAAGCCTTATGAGAAAGTTCAGTGCTGCATCGGAAGAGTTTAATATGTATGATGAAGATACATTAGAAGAACTTGTGACACAAAGTGAGATTGTAAGATATCGCTTACAGACAATACCGTTTCCATTGGAAAAAACGAACATTACAGGATTTATAGGAAATATTTGTATCCATATCAAGGGTCCGGAAACAATGGCAAGGTATGTAAGGATGCTGGCAAAATTTGGAGAGTTTTCCGGTGTTGGAATAAAGACAGGAATGGGAATGGGTGCAATGAAATATATCAGGAGGAATGAAGATGACTGATGAAAAAATTAAACTGATTATAGGAAGTCTGCTTCATGATATTGGAAAAGTAGTATACAGAGAGGGGGATGATCGTAGAAATCACAGTATTTCCGGTTATGATTTTTTAAAGGAAAATGGTGGTATTGATGATAAAGAAATTTTAAATTGTGTAAGATATCATCATATATCTGCTTTGAAGGGGGCAAAACTGCAGGAAAATGATCTGGCGTATATTGTGTATCTTGCAGATAATATTGCAGCTTTTGCAGACAGGAGAAAGAAAGAGGGCGAAGATGTTTCCGGATTTGATCTGTCAGTTCCTTTGCAGAGTATTTTCAATATATTAAATGAAAATGATCAGGAATATTATTATCTTCCGGGGGACATGGAAGATAAAGGGAATGTTAATTATCCAACTCCTGAAAAAAGAAGTTTTTCAAAAGAGTTTTATATGAAGATCCGACAGAGAGTGCTGGATAATTTCAAAGGAATGGATTGGAATGACGAATATCTGAATTCATTGTTAGCGGTGATGGAATCAAATCTTACTTATGTACCATCTTCTACTTCAAAGGGAGAACTAAGTGATATTTCACTGTTTGATCATGTAAAGCTTACGGCTGCTATCGCCAGTTGCATGTATGACTATTTAAATGAAAACCATTTGAAATATAAAGAAGAGCTTCTGGATAAAAAGGATTTTTATGATAAAAAAGCTTTTTTATTATGTTCAATGGATATTTCAGGTATTCAGAAATTTATTTATACGATCACGTCCAAAAATGCATTAAGAACTTTACGTGCAAGATCTTTTTATCTTGAAATCATGATGGAACATATCATTGATCTGTTGCTTGATAAGCTGGAGCTGTCCAGAGCGAATCTGTTATATTCAGGCGGAGGGCACTGTTATCTGCTTCTGGCTAACACAAAAAAGACAGTTGACAGGATAAATGAATTTCAAAAGGAATTAAAAGAATGGCTCCTGGAACAGTTTCAGATTGAATTGTATGTTGCTTTTGGTTATGTGGCATGTACTGGAAATGCTTTTCGTAATATTCCGGAGGGTAGTTATGGACAGTTATTCCGTGAGATGAGCAAAATGCTTTCAGAACAGAAACAACATAGATATTGTGCACAGGATATTATTAAGTTAAACCATAAAAAACTCAGGGATTATTCCAGAGAATGTAGGGTTTGTAAAAGAATCGGGCGGGTAGATGATGAAGGTGTTTGCCCATTATGCAGGAAAATAGAAAGCTTGTCCAAGAATGTTCTGTATAGTGAGTTCTTTTCAGTGGTCCTGGGAAATTCAGAAGAAAAAAAGGGCATGCCATTACCAGGAGGCTGTTACCTTGTGGCAGATACAAAAGAATCATTAAGCAGACGAATGGAAAAGGATGATCATTTTGTGCGTGCTTATTCCAAGAATAAAATGTATACCGGAAAACATATCGCGACTAAATTATGGGTGGGAGATTATACTACAGGAGATACATTTGAGGAATTTGCAAAGAAATCAAAGGGAATTAACAGAATTGGAGTTTTACGTGCTGATGTAGATAGCCTTGGACAGGCTATTGTATCCGGTTTCCAGAGTAAAAGAAATGGAGACAGATATATGACTTTGTCGAGAACTGCGGCATTATCCAGACAGTTATCTATTTTCTTTAAATATTACATTCGATTTTTGTTAAAAAACGGTGAATATTCGCTGGAAGGAAATGAAGGTATAAAGGAACGTCAGGCCACGATCGTATATTCTGGTGGAGATGATGTATTTATTGTCGGTGCATGGAATGATGTAATAGAGCTTTCTGTAGATCTGCAAAAAATGTTCCGAAAATACACACAGGGAACATTAAGCATTTCTGCAGGTATTGGTATTTATGAAGATTCATATCCTATTGCAGCTATCGCGCAGGAGACTGGAGCTATGGAGTCTGAATCGAAAAGAATGCCGAAAAAAAATGCAGTAACCATTATGGAAGATGGTGAGCGACATCTGGTGGAAGAAGATGAAGAGGAAAAAGAAATCAGTGACGGTACATATTCCTGGGAAGAATTTGATCAGGAAGTGATTCAGGAAAAATATAGAGCATTGAGTGAGTTCTTTGAGGATTTAGAAGACAGAGGTATGGCATTTTTGTACCGAATGTTGGAACTTGTACGTGGACATGAAGAAAAAATTAATTTTGCAAGGATGATGTATCTGCTTTCCAGACTGGAACCATCAGAAGAAGGACCGAAAAAAGAAAAATACAGACAGCTATCAAAAAAGATGTATGAGTGGATCCAATCAGACCAGGATTGCAGACAGTTGAAAACAGCAATTAATCTTTATGCTTATATGAATCGGAAAGGAGAGGGTAAAGATGAGGATTAATGATAATAATTGTGTGGATAAAGCGGAAAATGTTATAAAGAAATTGGTGGAAGATTCAAAACAAAAATATAGAGGAAAAATCAATATTGTTACAACCTCTAAGATAAGAAATCTGTTGGCTATGAATGCAGATATTTACAATCAGGTTCTTACAAAGTCTTCAGAAAAACTGGATGATGAGATTTGTGGAAGAATTGAGTATCTTCGAGTGCGTTTTATGTATGAATGTGGGCGAGAACCTAAAGTAAAGGAATTTGTGCAGCAGGCAGAAATTTTAGAGATACTCAAGGAGATCAAACAGAGCAAAAAAAATTATCTGTTATTCAGCAGATATATGGAGGCGCTGATCGCGTTTCATAAATATTATGGTGGAAAAGAACAGTAAGGGGGAAAGAATATGTACGCAAAAATTCAGATTTCAGGAGATATTTTAGTAAAGACAGGTATGCATATAGGTGGAAGCGGAGCCTTTGCTGCAATAGGAGCAGTAGATTCACCTGTTGTGAAAGATGTGAAAACAAATCTTCCTATGATACCAGGTAGTTCCTTAAAGGGAAAAATGAGAAGTCTTCTTGCCAAAGAATTCAATGAGCAGATAACAGAACCGAAAGGTGATCATGAGCGTATCAGCAGATTATTTGGATCTTCAGAAAAAAATAAGATCAAAAGAAGCAGGATTTTGTTTTCTGATATGGTATTAGCAAATGAACAGGAATTAAGAGAAGCAGGACTTCAGAGTATGACGGAAGTTAAATTTGAAAATTCTATTTCAAGACTTACTGCAGTAGCGAATCCGCGTCAGATTGAGAGAGCGGTCAGAGGGTCAGTTTTTGGATTGGATCTGATCTATGAAATGGAAAATGAGCAGGAATTTATAGAAGATATGCAAACTCTGGCAGAGGGAATGAAATTATTACAGTACGATTATCTGGGAGGAAGTGGATCTCGTGGTTATGGTAAGATTCAGTTCAACAATGTGCATGCAGAGGGTGTGATCGGCAATGTCGATAATATATTAATTGATAAATGTAATGAAATTCTCAAGGAAGTCGTAGACGCATAATGGAGGAGAGGGATTTTGGAGTATAAATTGTATTGTTTGGAATTTCTGACAGGAGTTCATTTCGGAAGTAAAAATCTGGACAGTACTGAGATCACTTTTCATGCAGATACATTATTTGCTGCATTGTTTCAGGAAGCATTAAAGATGGAAAAGCAGAAAGAATTTTTGAATGCTGTTTCAGAAGGCAGGATAGTATTATCAGATGCATTTCCATACATAGGGAAAAATTATTATATTCCTAAACCAATGATCTCTGTTCGTGTAGATGATAATGAGAAACAAGGAAATTCCAGACAGAAAAAAATGTTTAAGAATTTAAAGTATATTCCGGTAAACACAGTGGAAGCTTTTATAAATGGAACGTTTCCGGAAGAACATATGGAAGATATGCAGTATCTTGGAACTAATGGAATGAAGGTTTCAGTAGGGATCCGTGGAATGGAAGAGCCTCAGCCATATCGTGTAAGTACATATCATTTTACAGATGGCTCCGGTTTATATATAATAGCCGGAATGGAATCAGAAAAGGATCAGGAATGTTTGGACGAGTTATTTGAAAGCCTCCAATATACAGGATTAGGTGGCAAAAAAAGTTCTGGGATGGGAAGATTTAAATGTAGGGTTTGTGATATTCCGAGAGAAATGAAAGAACAGTTGACCCAAAAAGCGTCGCTGCATTTACTCTTATCAACAGCACTTCCCGAAGATGAAGAACTTGAAGATATTTTGAAAGGAGCAACATATAGTTTGCTCAAAAGAAGTGGATTTATAGATTCTCAGACATATGCCACTCAGCAAATGCGAAAAAGTGATATTTATGTTTTTTCTGCGGGTTCCTGTTTTGTAAATACTTTTAAAGGAAAAGTCATAGAAGAAAGAAATGGTGGAACTCATCCAATATTCCGTTATGCAAAAGCTTTTTTCATGGGGGTATAAAAATGGGACAGAAATTAAAAACATATCAGATACAGTTGACTGTAAAAGGTCCGGTATTCATAGGTGATGGGAATCAAATACAAAAGAAAGAATATGTTTTTCTGAACAGGAATACAATTGGAGTTGTGGATGCTGCGAAACTGTATTTTCTGGCACAAAAATTGCATATACAGAATGATCTTGAGCGTTTTATGGTTGAGGATACACGTGAGGATTTAAAACATTGGAGTATCAGAAACCATGTTTCGCTTACAGATCTGAAAAGGTGTATGAAATATACAGAAAATGTAGGAGACCGCTCCGAAGAAAAAGGCAAATTGCAGATTATGACATGCGTGACAGATCCTTATGGAAATCCGTATGTACCGGGAAGCTCATTAAAAGGAATGCTTAGAACGATTT
Source organism: uncultured Blautia sp. (assembly GCA_905209435.1). The sequence goes on from CAJLTE010000031.1 coordinate 8,721, forward strand.
TACTTAGCAAGGATATTGCTCAAGATCAGATAAAGTATAAAAGGGATCAGAGTCAGATCAGGAGTGAATTAAGTACTGGGAGAAAAAATCGTAAAATTTTGAATCGAAATATTGGAATAATTGAAAAAAAGGCTTTTTGTACATTAAAGCATACGGATAAAGAAGATGTGGAATTTGACAATATGTCTGGCATTATCGTAGGCGATAGTGAACCTTTGAGTAGAGAAGATATTGTTTTATGTCAGAAGTGGGAACAACATGTAGATGGATCATATAAAACATTAAATCTTCTGAGAGAGTGTATTAAACCTGGAACTGTGATAAAAAGCTCATTGACAATAGATGAAACAGAATGTAATCTAAAAATTGAGGATATTTTGGATGCAGTAAAATTGTTTTATGAGCAGTATTATCAGGTGTTCCAGAGTAAATTTCCGAGATGTGACAGAGGTAAACCTAATACAGTATTTCTTGGTGGTGGAAGTGGTTTTGTTTCAAAAACGGTTGTTTATCCTATGTTTGGTGAAAGAGAAGGTATTGAAATAACAAAAGATATCTTTGACAGAACAGGTGTGCCACAAGATCATAAACATTATAAAGATACAAGAATGAGGGTTTCACCACATATTTTGAAATGTACCCGCTATCAGGGGAAAGAATATATGATGGGACAATGTGAAATTGATATTTCTTAATAAAAGAGAATATCTGTTTGGATTTTGCCGCGCATGGCTTAAATACTGAGTTTGCTGCCGATTTAAGCGAATGAATTTTATTTGTTTTTCCAAAAATATTTTTCCCACGCAATCCCGACCATGAGCCCAGACTGGTGGCGGGATTGTAGGGATGGTATTGAGAAATGTAGTTCCCCGACAGGGGACGGAAATGAATCACTGATCAACCGGTGCGCGAACATTTACAGATTGAGAAATGTAGTTCCCCGACAGGGGACGGAAATAACTCTTCCCGGCACAATGGTTTTTCAATATTATCAATATTGAGAAATGTAGTTCCCCGACAGGGGACGGAAATCTGTGTTTTCTTCCTGGTCGATAACTTTTAAATCACCATTGAGAAATGTAGTTCCCCGACAGGGGACGGAAATCACAGATATGATATTATTGAAGCTGAGATTAAGATTGAGAAATGTAGTTCCCCGACAGGGGACGGAAATAGTGTTGCAGCTCTATCAACAAATTTCTTGTTGTCATTGAGAAATGTAGTTCCCCGACAGGGGACGGAAATTTTCTACGAGCGCGGAAAAGAAATCCATTTAATAAGAATTGAGAAATGTAGTTCCCCGACAGGGGACGGAAATCATTTGCGAATTTAGCAATATGCTGTGCGGTTGTGATTGAGAAATGTAGTTCCCCGACAGGGGACGGAAATTTTAATCCACCTAACCTTGCGGTATTTGCTCACCCTTATTGAGAAATGTAGTTCCCCGACAGGGGACGGAAATCCTCTGAAACCATTGCGTAAACTTTCTGCTTCATTATTGAGAAATGTAGTTCCCCGACAGGGGACGGAAATGAGATTCTAAAGCATTAACAACGTCGACGTCCATATTGAGAAATGTAGTTCCCCGACAGGGGACGGAAATTGGTTCTGAGTATTAATAATGATGTTTTCAGATTTATTGAGAAATGTAGTTCCCCGACAGGGGACGGAAATTGTTTATACGTTTTGCTCCAAAGCCACATATTATATTGAGAAATGTAGTTCCCCGACAGGGGACGGAAATTTCAGACCATTATAGGAAGATTTATTAAATCCTATTGAGAAATGTAGTTCCCCGACAGGGGACGGAAATTGGAACACGCAAACAAAGGAATCGAACGTCACAATTGAGAAATGTAGTTCCCCGACAGGGGACGGAAATGAGTGATACTACCCTATCAAGAGTTTCTTTATTTTTATTGAGAAATGTAGTTCCCCGACAGGGGACGGAAATGCTACTTCAAACGGTGTAACATCTTCGTTCTGTACGCATTGAGAAATGTAGTTCCCCGACAGGGGACGGAAATCTTCCTTTCTTTAACAATGAGGGAATTCAAATGATTGAGAAATGTAGTTCCCCGACAGGGGACGGAAATTTCAATGCTTAATCCATAAGCTTTGAGTGTTTTATTGAGAAATGTAGTTCCCCGACAGGGGACGGAAACTATTAAATGGGATTTTTTATGTATTTTATACCGCATTGAGAAATGTAGTTCCCCGACAGGGGACGGAAACTCTGTTCCGTACACGTCATTAATATGTTGCATCTGCTCATTGAGAAATGTAGTTCCCCGACAGGGGACGGAAACCCTCCTTAAAATCTCATTGCAAGATATAAGCCATAACCATTGAGAAATGTAGTTCCCCGACAGGGGACGGAAACTTTCCTAGTTTGTGATAATTTACGTGCTTTCTTTTTTATTGAGAAATGTAGTTCCCCGACAGGGGACGGAAACATGATATTTTCTGATTTCAACATAATTAACTACCCCATTGAGAAATGTAGTTCCCCGACAGGGGACGGAAATATCTATCCATTTATTCGAGCACAGAACAATAAACTTTATTGATAACATGTAATATACGGAGGTGGAAAATGGGATTTTTGTATGTGAATGAAAATGGAGCGACTATCGGAGTTGAAGCAAATCAGTGTACTGTGAATTATAAGGACGGTATGAAACGTCTTATTCCAATTGAATCTTTAGATGGAATTACAATCATGGGGCGTTCACAAATGACAACTCAGTGTGCGGAAGAATGTATGAGCAGAGGGATTCCGGTAAGCTATTTTTCGAAGGGTGGAAAATATTTTGGCCGGTTGATATCAACAGGACATGTTAATGTGTCAAGACAGAGAAAACAAAGTGCTCTTTATGATACAGAATTTGCTGCAACACTTGCTATGAAAATTCTTTGTGCAAAGATTAAAAATCAAAGTGTAGTATTACGTCGATATGAAAAAAGCAGAGGGATTAACCTGGAAGAAGAGCAAAAAATGCTGACAATCTGTAAAAATAAGATCATGACTTGTAATAGAATTGAGGAAATGATCGGTTTTGAAGGACAGGCGGCTAAATATTATTTTAAAGGACTGGCAGCCTGCATTGATAAAGAGTTTTCTTTTCAGGGAAGAAGTCGTAGACCACCACGAGATGAATTTAATTCTATGATCAGTTTAGGCTATTCAATATTAATGAATGAAGTGTATTGTAAAATAGAAATGAAAGGCTTAAATCCTTATTTCGGTTTTATTCACAGGGATGCAGAAAAACATCCAACATTGGCAAGTGATATGATGGAAGAGTGGCGAGCAGTAATTGTAGATGCAACCGCAATGAGTATGATCAATGGACATGAAATACAAAAAGAACATTTTAATTTCAGCATGGATGAGCCAGGATGTTATCTGACGAGAGATGGTCTGAAAATATATCTGAATAAGTTGGAGCGTAAATTCCAGACAGAAGTGCGATATTTAAAATACGTGGATTATGCAGTAAGCTTTCGAAGAGGCATTTTTTTGCAAATGGAACATCTGGCAAAAGCAATAGAAGAAGGGGATGCAAATCTTTATGAGCCAATTACCATTCGATGATGAAGACTATTATTTTCAGATATCAGAAGAGTTGGAATCAGATAAGGAATTTATTCTGATCATTTATGATATTGTAGAGAATAAAAAAAGAGTAAAATTTGCCAAACTTTTATCTGGTTATGGAATAAGGGTACAAAAATCGGCTTTTGAAGCAATGTTGACAAAACAACGATACAATAAATTGATTAAGGAAATTCCTCATTATATCGATAAATGTGAAGACAGCGTCAGGATATATAAGGTGTCAGGAAGAGAAAAAGTCATTTCCTGGGGAGAGGTGCCAGAATTTGATGAAGAAATTATCTTAATATAAGTTCTAATGAAAAATATAAAAAAGGGAGTATAAAAAATGGGAAAAAAATATTTATTTTCACCAATTGGAAACACAGACCCGATAAAGTATTTATATGATGGTTCAATGCTTCATATATGCAGATATTATGAACCAGATGTTGTATATCTGTATTTATCCAAAGAAATGGCAGAGAACCATAAAAAAGATAATAGATATGTAGAAACCCTGAATCTGTTAGGGGACTTTTTGAATCACAAATTTGAAGTACATATAATTGAAAATCCTGATATGGTAGATGTTCAACAGTATGATGTGTTTTATGATGAATTCCGGAAAATTATTTCAGAAATTGAAGAACAAAAAGAGAAAGAAGATCAGTTATTAGTTAATATGGCATCCGGAACACCTGGTATGAAAAGCGCACTGCTTATTATGGCAACGTTGGCGGAATACAGATTTTTGCCAATACAGGTGTCTACTCCACAGAAGAAAAGTAATCTGGAACATGAAGAAAGAGACGAATATGATGTTAAAGCGAACTGGGAACTGAATGAAGATAATGAGGAAAGTGCAGAAAACAGATGCCAGGAAGTGAAGTGTCTGAATTTGATGCGGCTACTGAAAATCGATATGATAAAAAAGCACTTATTATCTTATGATTATCATGCAGCGCTGGCAGTTGGTAAGGAAATCAAGGATGAATTAAATCCTGTGGCATGGAAGTGGTTACAGTCAGCAGATGCGAGAGCAGTTTTGGATTGGGAGAGAATGAACAGGGTTTTACCAGAAAATAATGGAATTATTTCAGCAGTGAGACAAGAAAATAAAAAGAAAATCTTGTTTGAATATCTGTTGGCTTTAGATTTAAAAGTAAAACGTGGAGAGTATGCAGATTTTATCAGAGGAATTACTCCATTAATCATTGATCTGCTGGAAATGGTCCTTGAGCAATTTTGCGAAATTAATGTTACACAGTATTATAAGAAAAAAGAAAGAAAATGGGATAGATATAAATTAGATGGCACAGAAGTATTGGGTATTATGAATGAAAAATTTTATCCATTTAGATATGGGATAGTATATTCAAGCCATTTGCAACCAATTATTGAGAAAAAATGTAAAGATGATTTATTAAAACAGAGAACTAAAGGTCTGGTAGAAATTGAGCAGAATGTCAGAAATATTGCAGCTCATAATATTGTGTCAGCTACACCAGAGTGGGTTAAAGAACAAGCTGGCAGGAGTGTAGAAGATATTTTGTGGCTGCTGAAATATATTTGCGAACAGGTAAAAATAAATACCAGAAAAGAAAATTGGGATTCGTATGATTATATGAATAAGAGAATTATTGAAGAATTGGATAGATGAGTATGCTATTTCTCTTTTATGGGAAAATGAATTGCCGCTGGATGAGGTAAAGAAATTACAAATGAAATAACATTCTTAGAATTATGTAAACAAAACCAGGGGATTGCCACCAGGCAATCCCCTGAAATATTTCATATGAAATTATAAAATTATTTCGCTTCAGCTTCAGCGCCTTCAGCGTCCTCATCCTCTTCCGGAGCTGCCTCATACTCACCGATATGAACAACAACTGCATCCTCAGGTGTGATGAAGTGGACGTGTTTGCCTTCCGGGATCGGGAGGTCTTTTACATGGATATCACGGACGTCTGCAGGATAGCCGTTGAAGTCGATGACGATGGTGTCAAGAAGGTTGGCCGGATCTGCTTTGTAGTGGATCTCTTCCATCTCCTGCTCAACGATACCCTGAACCATGTCGGTGTGCTCCAGTTTGACAGCGACTGTTGTGGAAACCTTCTCACCGGCTACCAGTGCCTGGAAATCCAGAGCCATCAGCTGTTTTTCAATTGGATTATAGTCAATATTTTTTACCAGGGCATCAACTTTTTCGCCTTCGATGTCCAGGTAAATCTGTGTACCTTCTTTATTTGCTTTAATGAATTTGGCTGCCTCGGCACCGTCAAACTGAAGTGCTACAGGCTCTTTCATTTCTTTTCCACTAAGAATTCCTGTGACGTAACCCTCACGTCTTAATTTTTTAGCTTTTACATTCGGGTTTCTTTTCTCTGCTTTCAATGTGATCATGTCAAATTCCTCCTCCTGATGCATGGATTCCGGTAATGTTGCTGTTCGCGCTGTTCGCAGTAACACGAATTCTGCATTTCTTTTCTGACTGGGATCATTATAGCACTTCTCGGACGAGGTGGCTAACAAAAAGTTAGAAAATTTAAGAACAATATTTTGTATTGTTTAACTTATGTACAAAACTTCAAGGGTAAAATTAGACAAAAACAAAGCATATATTTGAGATTTTACAGAAAAAATTAAAACAACATAAAAAATTGCACAAATCAAGTGATCATAAAAGCCTGAAAGTTGGCATTTATCTGGAAGAGAGGCAAGTATTAAATATGAATATTCTATTTTTATTTGATTCAGATATGCGAGGAGACGGGAAATATCCATATTGCTGACATATTGGAGAGAGCTGTTGTGATCAATGTAATAAAAATTGGAAGATATGATGTAGGACAGAGATGGCGGTGAAAGAAGGTGGCAACATAACGCGATGGGTATTTTACTCTGGAGAAAGAATTTAACGGAATTGCATATAATTTCTGAAACAATTTAACATATAATTCACAAATCTTTATCTCAACCACGATATCTGAACAGCCGGAAAAATCCTATACTACAAACTATGTGAGCGAGAGAAGAGAAAGGAGATAAGTAATGTCAGAAATTGCACTTAGAAATGTATGTAAGCAATTTGATTCGGAGCATTACGGTGTGAAGGATTTTAATCTTGATATACATGATAAAGAGTTTGTGATCTTTGTAGGTCCGTCCGGATGTGGAAAATCCACCACTTTGCGTATCATCGCAGGCTTGGAGGAGATCACAGACGGTGAGCTGTGGATCGACGGTGAGCTTTCCAATTATCTGGAACCGAAGGAGAGGGGAATGTCCATGGTGTTCCAGAACTATGCCTTATATCCGAACATGACAGTTTATGGAAATATGGCATACGCCCTGAAGATCCGTAAGCTTCCGAAGGATGAGATCGACAGAAAGGTCCATGAGGTGGCAAAGATCCTGGAGATCGACCAGCTTCTTGACCGGAGGCCGGCGGCTCTTTCCGGCGGTCAGAAACAGCGAGTTGCCATTGGAAGTGCAATTATTCGGAAGCCGAAAGCCTTTCTCATGGATGAGCCCCTTTCCAACCTGGATGCAAAGCTCCGTGCTCAGATGCGTGTGGAGCTTGTGAAATTACATAAACAGCTGGACACCACCATTATTTATGTAACGCACGACCAGACAGAGGCCATGACTCTTGGGACTAAGATCGTGGTCATGAAGGATGGTCTGATCCAGCAGGTGGGAGCGCCGCAGAGTATTTATGACAATCCGGTAAATCTTTTCGTGGCAGGCTTCCTTGGTTCTCCGTCCATGAACTTTTTCCGGTGTACGGTAAAAGCAGAAGAAAATAATCGCACGGCCCTTCTTCTGGATGATGCCAAAACTGTGAAAAAGGTTTATCTGGACGGAACCAGAGGAAAACAGATCGCAGACAGATATAACGGCAGACACGTGATCCTCGGAATCCGTCCGGAGGATATCTACGAGCTGGACGAGGCGAAAAAGCTTGGTATTGAAAATGAAAGCGTAGATGTAGATGAGCCTGTAGTAAACCGCGAGATGCTGGGAGCGGAAGTGATCCTCTATTTTGATGAGCAGGGCAAAACCCTGGCAGTCCGCTTAAGTCCGGAAAATCAGACACAGGTAGGGGAGAAGGTTTCTCTGTATTTTGATATGGAGAAGGCCCATGTGTTTGATCCGGAGACAGAAGAAAATATTTTTGTGTCATGAATTTATGTCACGGAAAAGCTTGAGTGCAGGCAGATCAGCCTGTAAATAGAATCTGATTATGCAAGGAGGAGAAATAGTTATGGAAAATAACAGCAAAAGCAAGATCACACCGTACTTATATCTGGTGCCTTGTATGCTTATTTTTGGAATTTTTCTGTTTTATCCGTTTGTGAAAACAATTTATTTAAGTCTTTACAAGACCAACAAGATGGGACAGGCAAAGCTGTACGTTGGTCTGGGCAATTATAAAGAGCTGCTTCAGTCAGCATCCTTTATCAACAGTCTGAAGGTAACGCTGATCTTTGTGCTGATCGTTGTGGTCGGCGGCATGCTTCTTGGTCTGATCGCAGCAGTGCTTTGTAACAAGGCGTTTCCGGGAATCCGGGTGTTCAGTACATCCTATGCTCTGCCAATGGCTATTGCATCCAGCTCTGCAGCAATGATCTTTCAGATCATGCTCCACCCGGCAGTAGGTATTGTGAATAAGCTTACCGGCCTGGATATCAACTGGCTGAACGATCCGAACACGGCTCTGATCTGCGTAGCCATTCTTACTGCGTGGCTGAACAGCGGGATCAATTTTCTGTATTTTTCCGCAGGACTCGGAAATATTGATGAGACCATTTATGAGAGAGCTTCTGTGGATGGAGCCAGCAGTGTGCAGCAGTTTTTCAGCCTGACGCTTCCGGGACTTTCCCCGATCATGTTTTACACACTGGTGGTAAATATCATACAGGCATTTCAGTCCTTTGGACAGATCAAGATCCTGACAGAGGGTGGTCCTAATGAGTCTACCAATGTTATTGTTTATTCCATTTACAGGGATGCGTTTTTTAACTACCGCTTCGGAAGTGCGGCAGCCCAGTCGGTTATCCTGTTTGTGATCATCATGATCATCACACTGATCATGTTCCGTATTGAGAAGAAGGGAGTGAATTACTGATGAGCCAGATGGAAAATATGGCAGTCCCGGCAGTGGGAAATATGTCAAAAGAGGAGCTTCTGGAGCTGAAAAAAGCTATGAATGCAAAAGCTCTTGCAAAGAGAAGAACAAGAACAGCACTCCGTGTTACGGCAAATGTTGTGTTTGCGGTTCTGATCCTGCTTCCATTGCTTTATGCCATCAGTATTGCACTGATGCCTTCCAGTGAACTGTTTACTACAGAGTTGAATCTCTTTCCCAAGAATCCGACCTTTTCCAACTTTATCAATGCATTCCGCACCGTTCCACTTCTCCGATTCATATTGAATTCCTTTATCATGGCGGGATGCATTACCATCGGACAGATCATTACCTGTTCTCTTGCTGCTTTTGCGTTTTCTTTCCTGGAATTCAAAGGAAAAGGTATTCTCTTCATGGTTGTGATGGCAACCATGATGGTTCCGGGAGAGGCAACGATCATTTCCAACTACCTGACGGTATCAAGCTGGGGAATGCTGGATACTTATCAGGTACTGATCGTGCCTTACCTTACATCCGCAATGGGAATTTTCCTGTTCCGCCAGTTTTACATGACTTTCCCGATCTCACTGTATGAATCGGCAAAGCTTGACGGCTGCAGCAATCTGAAATTTATCGTAAGGATCCTGCTTCCGCTGACAAAATCCGCTATTGGCGCTATGGCAGTGTATACCTTTATCAACGCATGGAATATGTACATGTGGCCGCTGCTTGTAACAGGCTCCAACAATATGCGAACCGTTCAGATCGGTATCAGTATGCTGGATAGTGTGGATTCACAGTCTATCACCCTGATGATCGCAGGCGTTGTTATGATCATCATTCCGTCCATTTCCATCTTTATCGTTGGACAGAAGCAGCTGATCAGAGGAATGTTCTCTGGTGCAGTCAAGGGCTGATATCGGAGCAGGCAGCAACCCTGCAGCATCCTGCTGTAAGGGGAAAAATAATGCAAAAAGATACTGCAAAGTCGTAAGACGGGCAGTTCATCTTATATAAAAAAATGAAAAAAGAGAAAATTTTTCAAGAGGAGAAAAAAGTTATGAAGAAAAAAATCATCGCAGCTTTCCTTACTACAGCAATGACTATCGGTTCTCTTTCCGGAGTAACTGTATTCGCCGCAGATGCCGGCACAGATGAAAAAGTGGAAATGGCAGATGCTTCCGATGTAGACGGAACTACCATTACCTTCTGGCATTCCATGGGTGGTGTCAATGGTGAGGCAATCGATACACTGGTAAAAAAATTTAACGATGAGAATGAATACGGAATTACTGTAGATGCTCAGTATCAGGGTGAATATGATGATTCCCTGAACAAGCTGAAAAGTGCACAGATCGGAAACATGGGTGCGGATCTTGTACAGGTATATGAGATCGGAACAAGATTCATGATCGATTCCGGATGGATCGTGCCTATGCAGCAGATGATCGACGCAGACAGCTACGATGTATCTGAGATCGAGCCGAACCTGGCTGCATACTACACCATCGACAATGAGCTGTACTCCATGCCATTCAACTCTTCCACACCGATCATGTATTACAACAAGGACATGTTTGATAAAGCAGGCATCACAGAAATTCCGGACAGCCTGGAGGGCATCGGTGAGATCGGACAGGATCTTCTGGACAAAGGCGGCGCAGGCGAGGTAATGTCTCTTGGAATCTACGGATGGTTCTTCGAGCAGTTTATCGGAAAGCAGGGCCTTGAGTATGCAAACAACGGAAACGGACGTAAAGAGGCTGCTACAGCTGTTGCTTTTGACGAGAATGATGCTGCAAAGAATATCCTTACAGCATGGAAGGATCTTAACGACAAGGGCTTCGCACCGGTCGTAGGAAAAGGCGGCGATGCTGGTCTGGCAGATTTCTCAGCAGGAAAATCTGCGATCACTCTTGGCTCCACAGCTTCCCTGAAACAGATCCTTCAGGATGTAAACGGAAAATTTGAGGTTGGTACTGCATACTTCCCGAAGATCAAATCCAGTGACGAGGGCGGTGTTTCCATCGGTGGTGCATCTCTTTGGGCACTGAACAACAATGATCCGAAAAAGCTTCGTGCAACATGGGAGTTCGTAAAATTCCTGATCTCTCCGGAGTCTCAGGCTTACTGGAACGCACAGACCGGATATTTCCCTGTAACTGTAAAGTCTCAGGAAGAGCAGGTATTTAAGGATAATGTTGCAAAATATCCGCAGTTCCAGACAGCGATCGACCAGCTCCATGATTCTTCCGCCGACTATGTAGGCGCTCTGTTAAGTGTATTCCCGGAGGCAAGAGCTACCGTGGAATCCGAGATTGAAAGTATGCTCAACGGAAAAGAGGATGTGGATACAGCTGTGAAAAACATGGCAGATTCCATCAACAAATCCATCGAAGAGTATAACCTGGTGAATGAATAATTCGAAAAGGCGTGGAAACTGAAAAAGAAAAATAAATATATACAGCCAAAAATCCCCGGGTAAGCTCCTGGGGATTTTTGCTATAGTCACGGAAAAAAACATCCTGACAGGAAAATATCAGGAGAAAAATCAGAGGAATCTCTGGACGTAAGAGTATATATTGGCTATAATGATGAAGTTAATATCTACTCCTCAGGAAGGAAGAAAAATCTGTGAATAGAAGTAAAAGAGAAGATTATAAGAGATTTGTGGTATTTTGTCTGGCAAGTCTGATCGTGATCGCACAGGCAGCGATCTTTGCTTATGTATGGTATGATTTTTACAGTGACCTGATCCTGAAGCCATTCTGGAGAAAAGGTAACTGGGTAATGATCCTGATCTATGCGCTGATCTATCTGATGTTTGCCAAGCTTTACGGAGGTCTGAAGGTAGGCTATCTGAAGCGTATCGATGTATTTTATTCATTGACGCTGGCAACGATCTGTACCAATGTTGTGACGTATTTTCAGATCACACTGATCAACAGATGGTTTATGTCGGCCAGACCGGTGATCGAAATGACCGGAGTCCAGCTTGTTGTGACGGTACTGTGGATCTGGGGATCCAGGTATATTTACTCCAGACTGTACGGAGCCAGAAGGCTGCTGGTGATCTACGGAGACCGTGATCCCGGTGATGTGATCCACAAGATGAACACTCGAAAGGATAAATACGATATCAGCGGTAAGGTTCATATCCGTGAGGGCGAAGAGAAGATCCATGCCATGATGGAAGATTATGAAGGCGTGATCATCTGGGATCTTCCGTCCCAGATCCGAAACAGGTATCTGAAATACTGTTTTTCTCATTCCATCCGCTGCTATATGAGCCCGAAGATTTCCGATATCATCCTGCTTGGAACAGACAGGATCCATCTGTTTGATACGCCGCTTCTGATGTGCAGGAATCAGGGACTTTCCATGGAGCAGCGTGCAGCCAAGAGAGTTCTGGATATCATTGTTTCCGGACTTGGGATCATCGTATCCTCACCCATCATGCTGATCATTGCCATTGCGGTGAAGGCTTATGACGGCGGTCCGGTATTTTATCTCCAGGATCGTCTTACCTATCAGGGAAAGGAATTCCGCATCCGGAAATTCCGAAGCATGTGTGTGGATTCCGAGAAGAACGGAGCACGTCTTGCGTCCAAGCACGATTCCCGTATCACACCGGTAGGCCATGTTCTGCGTAACCTGCATCTGGATGAGCTTCCCCAGCTGTTTAACGTGTTTATGGGTGATATGTCTCTGGTAGGTCCACGTCCGGAACGAGATGTGATCATGCAGGAATATGAGCAGGAAATCCCGGAATTCCACTATCGTCTTAAGGTAAAAGCCGGACTGACCGGTTATGCTCAGGTATATGGCAAATATAACACCACACCGTATGATAAGCTGAAGCTGGATCTGTTTTATATTGAAAATTATTCATTCCTTCTGGATATCAAGCTTCTGTTTATGACTGTAAAGATCTTTTTCCAGAAAGAAGTTTCCGAGGGCGTGGATGATAATCAGAAGAACGCTCTTAAGGATTCCGAAGACAAAAAATAAGTAACGAAACGAAATGCGTGTCAGGCTGCGGCAGATCATCCTGACGCGCATTTTGTGGATAGAGAGGACGGAGGTTGTTTTTATGGAAAAGCCGTTGGTTTCCGTAGTGATGCCCGTATATAACGGGGAAAGATATATTGGAAAAGCGATCGAATCAGCACTGGGACAGGAGGTTCCGGTAGAAGTGCTGGTCATTGATGACTGTTCTGCAGACGGCACAGAACTTGCTGTAATGAAATATATGGACAGCGGAAAGATCCGTTATATCCAAAATGAACAGAATATGGGGGCTGCCCGTTCCAGAAACCGGGGCGTAAAGGAAGCCCGGGGAAAATATATCGCATTTCTGGATGCGGATGACTGGTGGGAAAAGGGCAAGCTGAAAGCCCAGACAGAGGTTATGGAACAGACCGGCTGTGCGATCTGCTCCACCGGAAGAGAACTGATGACGCCGGATGGGCGCACTACCGGCAAATATATTCCGGTAAAGGAACGGATCACATACAGGGAGCTTCTGAAGCATAACAGCATCAACTGTTCTTCCGTATTGCTACGCAGAGAAGATGCACTTGCGTTTCCAATGGAGCATGATGACAGCCATGAAGATTACATTACCTGGCTCCGGATATTGGGAAAGGGAGGATTTGCAGCAGGGATCAACAGACCTTACCTGAAATACCGGCTCAGTGAAGGGGGAAAATCCAGAAATAAGCTGAAGTCTGCGGCAATGACTTATCAGGTGTATCGGTATGTGGGATATGGTCCGCTGAAGAGTCTGTTTTTCTTTGTTTCCTATGCGCTCCACGGGATATGGAAATACCGTTGAAAAATTCTGGAAGAGGTGAATAATTCTGACATATATTAATTCTTTATTTCCAAATTCATAAATATATGTTATTATTTATTCATACTTTTATCAAATATTACAAGGTGGAAACAAATGAAACAGAGAACGGATAGCCAGGGAGTTCCGTATTCTTACCTGGTCGATAACATTAAAGTAGTACTGATCTTTCTTGTCGTATTTAATCATCTGATCGCATTTCAGCTGGTCAAGGTGGACATGGTGGTGCGTTATGTATGGTATGGGATCACCATTTTTCACATGCCTGCTTTTATTTTTATATCTGGATATCTTTCCAAGAAGCCACAGGATGTACTGAAGAATGTGAAGAATCTGCTGATCCCTTATATTCTTGGATACAGTCTGACCTGGTATGCTTATATCTGGACCGGCAGAAGCATGGATTATGAGCTGCTCCGTCCGTCCGGAACAGTTATGTGGTATGTGCTGGCATTGTTTATCTACAGGCTGACTATCGAAGCACTTGGCAAGATACGTTTTATCGTGCCTCTGAGCATTATTTTTGCATTGTGGGCAGGAACAAGACCGGAATTTACGACTTATCTTTCAAGCTCCAGGATTGTTGTATTTTTTCCGTTTTTTGTGGCAGGCTATCTGTGGAAGAGTGATTACACAGACGTGGTCCGTAAATTCAAGGGTAAATGGATCCTGCTCCTGGTTTCAGCCCTGCTTTTGTATGCAGTTCCGAATTTTATGATCGCCAATGAGATCCCGGTAGATATTTTCCGTGGGAATCATACGTATCAGTTATCGGGAATGGATGATATCACAGGAATGCTGATCCGCCTTCTGATGTATCTGGTATCTTTTGTGCTGGTGCTGACGTTTCTGGCATTGATCCCGGATGTGAAGCTGCCGGTTACCTTTGTTGGAAGAAATACCATGGGGATTTATTTTTTCCATTATCCGATCATGATCGTACTCAACGGCCTGCTTCTTCTCAGCATCCCGCAGATGCTGAATGTCTGGGTGCTTTTCGGAGTATCCTGGGTGCTTGTGCTGATCCTTGGAAGCAAGCCGGTATCTTTCCTCTACGGAGGGGTACTAAACCTGCTTACATTTATTCTGTTCAAACGTGAGAGGCAGGTGCAGGATGAAGGACTTGAGGATGAATATGATGAAGATGACCGTTATGAGATCATACTGAAAAGAAAGAAAGCCATTGAGGAGCTTGCGGCAACTCTGGACGAGGAGGATGCACGTAAGGTGAAGGACGATGTGGCGGCTGTACTGGAACATGAGACAGAAGAGACGGAAGAAATCCGTGGCGAGGATTTCTTTGTAGATGAGGATCTTGAGATGGAGGAAGGCATGGATGATGCCGGAGCTCCACAGGAATTTGAGCAGCTCCAGGACCTGGATGATATATTAAAGATCACAGAACCGCAGGGGGAAATGGAAGTGCTTTTGAAAAATAAAGAAGAGAAAGCGCAGGATTAAATTAATAATGAAAAAAGTCATTACTTACGGTACCTTTGATCTGTTCCACCAGGGACATTACAATATTCTGAAAAGAGCCAGGGAGCTGGGGGATTATCTTGTTGTGGGTGTCACCAGTGAAAGCTATGATATCGAACGCGGCAAGCTGAATGTACAGGACAGCCTTCTGAAGCGTATCGAAAATGTCCGCAAGACTGGTTTTGCGGATGAGATCATTGTAGAGGAATATCAGGGGCAGAAGCTAAATGACATTACAAAATACAATATCGACCTTCTGGTAGTCGGTTCGGACTGGCGTGGCAAATTTGATTATCTGAAGAATTACTGTGAGGTCGTTTATCTGGAACGTACCAAAAATATTTCCAGTACCAAGCTCAGAAGTGAGGGTATGATCTACAGCATGGGCATTGTTACGGATGATACAGAGGACAACGAAATGGTGATGGAGTCCAAGTATGTCAGCGGACTGCATGTAGAAAGTGTGTATTCCGAGGACGTTTTTGTTGCGAGAGAATTCTGTGACAGATACGAACTTGACTCTTATGGTACAGATTACGGGCAGTTTCTGGAAGGATTGGATATCATTTATATCCGATCCGGTCTGAAAAACAGGGCAGATTATATCCGAAAGGCACTGGAATGTGATAAATATGTGATCAGTGACACGCCTATGGCTCTGGAACCGGAAGAGATAAGAGAGCTGTTTGCACTGGCAAAGGCACATCAGGTTGTTCTGGTAGAGAAGCTTACCATGGTCTATCTGCGCGCGTTTACGCAGCTTGTCTGGCTGACACATGGAGCGCTTGTGGGAGATGTGGTAGCTGTAAAATGCGCGATTTCTCAGGATGATTTTGAGGGCGGAAAAAATTTCAGCGAAACAGTCAGCCAGGCGCTGTGTGCATGCATCAAGCTTCTCGGTAAGGATTACCTGGATGTGAAGAGCAATGCGGTGAAAAGCAGTGACGGCTGCTTTATTTATGATATGATCACGATGAAGTATCTCCGGGCACTGGCGACCATTGAGATCGGAACAACGGTGGATGTGGAAAACGAGCTTGCGATCATCGGAACCAGGGGGCGTATCACCGTACCCGGTGACTGGTGGAATACCGGATATTTTGAAGCAAAAATAGAAGGTCAGGAATTCCTGAAACGCTACAGCTTTAATTTTGAGGGAAATGGTCTTCGCTATCTGCTTCAGGAGCTGGTCATCATGATCCGTGACAGACGGACAGAATGTACGAGATTTTTTTATGAAGAATCAGAAACTCTGGCTGAGCTTTTGAAAATAATTAATCAAAGAGGTTGACAGATGACAGAAAAACAGAAGCTTCTTTTGCAGCTCTTCCGGGAGGTTGACGCGATCTGCAAAAAGCATGATCTTAGATATGTAATGGCCGGAGGTACTCTGATCGGTGTTCTTCGAAATGAAGGCTTTATCCCATGGGACGATGATGTGGATATTTACATGCCCAAAAGTGACTGGGATAAATTTGTAGAAATATGTCAGAACGAGATGCCGCCGAACCGGGCGGTTTATTGTGCAGAAGTGGACCGTAATTATACCAACGGTTTTCCGCGCTACGGAAGTACGGATACCTGTGCGATCCACAAGCATCAGATCATAGGGGACGACAAGGCTGGTGAGATCATTGACGTACTGACTCTGGATCCCATTCCGGATGATGACCGTGAGTATGAGAAATACCGGGACCATATGATGATCTATACGGAACTTCTGAATATCAGCATGGTCGTGGGAGTCAGATGGGAAATTTCTCCCTGGCGGTATCTGTACTGGCTTTTCCGCTATACCTTCTGCGGAAAGGACAGAACCTTAAAGAAATTGGAGAAGATCATGTTTTCTTATAAAGAAGAGGAGTGCAGCCGCTATGCCATGCGATGGGGAGGCTGCCCGTTTCTTTTTGACAAGAATATGATGTTCCCTGTAAAATATATGGACTTCGAGGGCGAAAAGGTTATGATCCCTCACAGGACCAGCGATTATCTGATCTGGCATTACGGGGACGAATGGTCCTATATACCGCCTCATGGGGAAAGAGAATCTCATGAGTCTGTTGATGTTCCGGGCGCCAGCTATCAGGAGGTGCGGGATGAATATACGCCAAGGATCGACAAAAAACGTATCCGCAGACAGATGCTTTTCCGCAAATTCTACTGCCTTCTTATGGCAAAGGGAGACCATAAACAGGATGACAGACGAAGAAGGATCAAAGCCGGTGTTGTAGCCCGGGATGTGTCTGCCCGGCTGATGAGATCCGAAAAAACAGCGGAGACCCTGCTGAAAGAGAGAAGATATGATGTGCTTGGTGAGATCTTTGAGGAGTATTACCGTGTACAGCTCAGCATGGAGTTTATCGGGCGTGAGGATTTTAACGGGATCCGTCCGTTCTATCATCCGATCCTGATTCCGCTGGAGGATAAGGCTTTTCAGGCGGCCATGCTGACACTGATCTATCAGGAGCGTGTTTCCAAGGCATACCGTATGTACGAGGTACGCAAGAAAATGGATCATCTTACTCCGGAAATGGAGCAGACAGTGGAGGATATCCGCCGTTTCCGAAAAGCAGCCAGCCACTATGAATTTAAAGAAATGCAGGAAGCAGAGGCGATCGTGGATGATCTTCTCAGAAAATATCCGGATGCTCCGGGATTCCTGAAATTTAAATGCCGGTTTGTGATGGAGCGCCTGGAAGGACCGCAGAATGCTTCGGAAGCGGAGAAATTTCTGTCTTACTGCCTGAGAGTATTTCCCCAGGATGGATATTTTATGAAATATAAGGGGGATCTTCTCTGGAAAAAGGGCCTCCGGAACGAAGCAATGGCAGAGTATCTGAAAGCCAGAGAATGCACCAATAACGGCATTGTGCAGCTGGAACTGGATAAATTCCTGAAAAAACAGAAGTCCCAGGCGATCCGGGACTGTCGGGATCTGCTTGGAAGCCAGAGAAGATCAGAAGCACTCTCTCTGATGGAATTTTGGAGCAGACTGATGCCGGAGGATGAGGAGATCAGAGGCGCTCTTTATCTTGCGAAGGTATATTCCGTCCGTACAAAAGGGGAGCTGGAAGAGCTGGTGAGAGAGCTTTGCAAAGAACTGGGGATCACCGGTAATTCTCCAAGGGAGGGAACCCTTGAGGAGCCAGTGTACAAAGAGGCACTTACCTGTGCATGGCAGAGATTCGGCTATCCCAAAGCACTGGCAGAGGGCCGTACCAGGATCCTGTGCAGTGAGGAAGAGGGCGAGATGGAATATCTGGCAGAGGAGATCCGCAGCTTTCTGGTCCATAAGGAATGGCAGGGAGAGGTATACAAGCTTCTGGGAGATATCCGGAAGAAACAGGGGCGTACCCGGGAAGCCTTCGAAAATTATTTCCTGGCATTGGATCATGAGCCGCATCCCTATATAAAAAATGAGCTTTCCAGGATCTTCCTGGAGGATCTTTACGATGGAAGCCGGCGTACCGGATTTTTCGCAAAGAAGGCAGACGTGACAGAATTTCTGAACAGCTGGCTAGATAAGTATAAAAGTCAGGAGGAGCTTCAGGAGCTTCTGAAGCGGATCCTGTAATGACAGATCAACAGAAACGAGGCAGAGTGTATTGAACAGAGAACAGCAGAAAGTACTGGAACTTCTAAAAGAAATAGATACCATATGCAGAAAAAATAAGATCACATATTATCTTTCTCCGTATCTTACCCTCTGTGCGGTAACGGAGCGCCCTTTTCCCATGAATCCGGCAAGCAATGATATTTATATGAAGACCGGTGATATGGCCCGGTTTAAAAACATCTTTGACGAAGAACCGGAGCTGCGCAGAGCTCTGGAATCTATGGAGAATAACAGCCGTTTCCCCGGATTTTTTCTGCGTTATACAGATAAAGATACATTGTTTTATAAGCTGGACGAGTATGGAAAATACAAACATCCGGGACTGGGGATCAATATCCTTCCGCTGCAGTGTGAATATGGTCCAAAGGGAAAATATCTCTGGAACCGTATGCGCGAAGAGGGATGGAAGAGGATCTACGGAAAAAAAGGCAAGTGGCGGAACCGGCGTGAGCTGGGATGTATCTGGATGGTGCGAGTCCTTTCCCTTTGCGGACGAGGCTGGCTGGCAAAGAGCATATTCCGGGATCTGCTCCGGCAGCCGCAGGATGGCGCAAAAACATATGTACTCCGATATTTTGACCAGAATCTTTATTTTCCTGCGCATATTTTTGAAAATCCCGGGGAGGCAATGCTTGGAGGAGAATCCTTTATGGTCCCGGGAAACACAGACAGCTATCTCACCCGGGCCTACGGCAAAAATTATCGAAATAAGTCAATGGAAAACTATGTTCCCGGCTCGCTGGTGGTGTGCAGCACACTGATCCCATGCGAGGAATTTCTGCAGCAGTCAAAGGAACTGAAGAAATTTGCTTCTGTCAGGAAGAAAAGGGAAAAGCGCAGGCAGTTTGGAATGAATTACCGGGAATATCTTGCACAGTGCTGGGATTATGCAAAATTCTGCGGGGAAAAATATACCTGTGCACTGGCTTATCGCAAAAAGCTCAGCTATATCCGGAATCTCTTCAAAAATGAAGATTATGTGGAACTGGAAAAAGCATTTGCAGGATATACCAGGATGAATGATCGCTGCCTGAAATATGAAGAAGCATTTGAAACAGATCCGGAGGTTTTTGACCTGTATCTTAAGTATCTGGAAAAAACAGGAAGGATCTCGTATATGGAGAAGGTAAAAAAATATGTCTAAGGTCAAGCTTACAGATTATGTTGTGGAATTTTTGCAGAAAAAAGGGATTCATGATTTCTTTGGATACCAGGGAACCATGATCGCACATCTGGTAGATTCCATTGAGAAGAATCCCCATGTAAGAAGTCATTCCAGCTATCATGAGCAGGGAGCTGCTTTTGCCGCCTGTGGTTATGCTCAGGCAAAGAATGCCTGCGGCTGTGCCTATGCCACCAGTGGTCCGGGAGCTGCCAATCTGCTTTCCGGTGTGGCAGATGCGTATTTCGATTCTCTTCCGGTGATCTTTATCACCGGACAGCTGAATACCTATGAATATTCCGGTATTACAGGCCTTCGTCAGCAGGGCTTTCAGGAGATCGATATGGTTTCCATGGCAAAGCCGGTAACCAAGTACGCGGTGCAGGTCCGTGATCCGAAAAATATCGTTCGTGAACTGAATCTTGCATGGCAGATCGCCAATACAGGACGGAAAGGGCCGGTTCTTATCGATCTTCCTATGAATGTGCAGAGAGGCGAGGTGGAAGATCCGGCTTATGATATGGAATTTTCCGAGGAAGAGATCGAGACAGCTGTATATGGAAAAAATGATCCGGAAAACGGGGCAGCCTTTTACAGGGATGCAGTTGCAAAGGCGGATTCTTCTGATGGAGCAGAGGCGGCAGAATATATTCTGAATAAGATCAGGACTGCAAAACGGCCGGTATTTATGATCGGTCACGGAGCTTCCGGAGAAGCAGAAAAAATGCTCACAGATCTGGCGCGTGCCCATCACATTCCAGTGATCACAAGCGTACTTGCCCGGTCCGCACTGAGCTTTGATGATCCTTTGAACTTCGGGTGCATCGGAGGTGCCTACGGACACCGGTATGCAAATATGATCGCCAATGCAAAAAGCGACCTTCTGCTCTGCTTTGGAATTTCCCTGTGTACCCGTCAGATTGGTACTAAGGTTCATGAGTTTGCGAAGAATGCCGAAATCATCCGTGTGGATATTGATCCTTATAATCTTCAAAGAGAGATCCATGAGGGAAGAGAAGGTGAGAAATGCTTTTGCGTCAGCGCAGAGACTGTGGTGCGTAAGCTGACAGAGCAGCAGGCACAGATCGGTTCCTATGAGGAATGGCTTGCTGTCTGCCAGAAGATCCGTAAGGAACTTTGGAAAGTGGACGATGAGACACCGCAGCGTTATCCGAACCGCATGATCGCATATTTGAGTGATCAGCTTTCCGATACCGGAGCGGTTGCTGTGGATGTGGGACAGCATATGGTATGGAGCTATCAGTCCTTCCACAATCAGCAGGGGCAGAAGACACTTTTTTCCGGCGGACATGGTGCTATGGGATATGCACTTCCGGCGGCTATCGGAGCTTATTATGCTACCGGCAAGCCGGTGGCATGTATCTGCGGAGACGGAGCCTTCCAGATGAATATCCAGGAGCTACAGTGGGTGAAGCGTGAGAATATCCCAGTGAAGATGATCGTAATGAATAATGAGGCTCTGGGAATGATCCGTCATCTTCAGAGAGATTATTTTGACTGTGTATATGCGGATACCTCCGATGGCAGCGGATTTTCATCCTGCGATTTTACAGATGTGGCGCAGGCCTACGGAATTCCTGCAAAGCGCATCCAGGGAGAAGACGTGGAAAAATATGCCGGTGGATTCCTGGAGCAGAACGGACCGGAGCTTCTGGAGATCATGCTGGAGCATGGAACCTACGCATACCCGAAGACCTGTCTGGGTGAGCCGATCCACAATCAGCAGCCTTATATACCGAAACCGATATTTGATGAACTGATGGAGCTGTAAAATGGGAAAAATAACTGTGATCACAGGCGGTACCTCTGGAATCGGAAGAGGGATCGCCGAAAAGATCCTGGCAGAGTCAGCAAAAGCTGACAGGATCTTTGTAACATATGGACATGATGAGAAGAAGGCACTGTCGTTTCAGGAGAGCCTTCCTGAGGAAAAAAGATCTCAGGTGACTTTGATAAAGGCAGATATGTCTTCCTATGAAGAGATGATGGTTTTTGTGGAGGAGCTGAAAAAGCAGACAGACCATATTGACTGGCTTGTAAGCAATGCCGGCATCAGTACCTACGCAAAATATGAAGACTACAGCTTTGAGGAGTGGACACGGATCGTAAACACCAATCTTTCCGTACCTGTATTTATGGTAAAAGAGCTGAGATCCATGATGGTGGAGGGCGGCAGTGTGCTCTTTACCGGTTCCTATGCAGGACAGCAGGCGTATTCTTCCTCCCTTGTATATGGAGTCACCAAGGCAGCCATCCATTTTCTGACAAGATCCCTGGTAAAGGAATTTGAGCCAAAGGGCATCACAGTCAACGCTATTGCACCTGGCTTCATCGAAACTCCGTGGCACAGCGCTCGCACCCAGGAGAGCTACGACCGTATCAACCGGAAGATCGCACTCCACAGGTTTGGAACTGTGGAGGAAGTGGCGGATATGGCTTATGCAGTGCTGTCTAACGGATATATGAACGGCAGTGTGGTGGATATCCACGGTGGTTATGACTACTTTTAATAGAAGTTGAAAGTGTGCAGGAAGACAGAAGAAGACATGTTGTGCCTGCACATAAGGGTCTTCTTATTACTTTCTGTACAGGGCGACGTCCCGAAAACGAAATGCAGCGAAGCAGAATCGGGTTTGCGCACTTGAGACGTCCGTACGGAATCTGTGAAATTCTTTATATTTAAGCGAAAAAGGCTTGACTTGCACACCTGCTCTGTGATAAAATTGACGAGCGA
>CAJLTE010000032.1 GCA_905209435.1 uncultured Blautia sp.
GGCGTTTTGTGTTGGATATAAAATGAGCTGCCGCACGTTAGTGCGACAGCCCCTTAGAGATACTTCGATTCACAGATGCAGAAAGAGCTTTTGCTAATGGTTCCGACATACAGGAGTTTAGAGCATCAGAAATAGGATTAGAGTATGCTGCTTTAAATGCTTTTCCCAGATTCCGATATGGTTCCAGGATTTTGGAAATGTTTTCGGCAGTGGAAAAAGCTGGGGAAGAAGTTAATATCTTCTGAATCTGAACTGTAGGGAGCAAACTTTCAGACATGATTTGATGTATACGCTTAAAAGAGTCATCGTAATTTGACATAAGATACTTCCTTTCATTGTTTTATGAAAGAATTTTAGCATTACATAAAAAATATTTCAATAAGCCAAAGAAGGAAGAATTAATTTAACTAAATAAATTTAGATACCCAGAAAGAGGTGAGAACCATGACAATGAAAGATAAAGTTGATGAAACCATAGTAGCCATGTGCAATGAGATTCAGAGAGAAATCAAAGGGGAAACATTTGACAGATATGGAGCAATTCCAAACATGGTAAGTGCTCTGGCGGAGTTGGTATCTGCCAGAGCCCAAATAGGTAGTTTTCCAGATAATGTCACAGTTACTTCCCGAGCTGTTCGGAAAGCCATTCGTGATACACACGCAAGGTATCAAGAGTAATAGTCCGATTAGCGTTTAAGATTGCACCAGCAAACTCAGCAGGTGACATTCTTTGATTATCAGGAAAATTATCAGAGATAACTTCAGAAAGAAGTTTATCAAGTTCTTCGTTAGATGCATTATAAAAACTGCTGAAATTATCCATATGTTTTCTCCTTTCTATATTACTCGGGTACGTCACTACCCTGTAATACAAGAATAGGAGAACAACAAAGAAAAGTCAATAATATAGATCCCCAGAAGAGAGGTGAGGTAAACAATGCCAAAAGTAAAATTAAACCGCGATGCTCCACTTAATGAAGCCGCAAAAAGATTTTATCACTTTTTCAGAGCTGGAAAGAGTAAAGCCCAGATCTGTAAAACAATGGGATACAGTGATGCGACAGACTGTAACAGACTCAAGGCTCCGGAGTTCTTTACACTCCGGGAGCTGAGAATCCTTTACAAAGAAGCAAAACTACCTGATGAAGAATTTATGAAGATGATCCGAGAGGAGAAATAAATGAAACAGTACATAATCATAGCCCTCTGCATCCTTGCAGGGAAGTACGTAGACATCCCGGTCTGGCAAAATGTCTTCTTCGGGATGGCAGCATTCTGGGCAGTAAGCCAGGTAGAGAATGTTAATCATAGTAACCAATAAAAAAGGATTCTCCAGAGGCGCCACTCCGAAGAATCCAAAAGTAATAGTTTATCACCCTTTCATTATAAGGGAGAAAGAGAGAATACACAAGTATGAGTATGAAAATTAACAAATTAGAAATTGAAAATGTAAAGCGTATCAAGGCCGTAAAGGTAGAGCCTAAGGCCAATGGTCTTACTGTAATTGGTGGAAATAACAATCAGGGAAAGACCTCTGTCCTTGATTCCATCGCATGGGCACTTGGCGGTGAACGCTACAAACCATCGCAGGCAACCAGAGAAGGCTCCGTGATTCCACCAACGTTACATATTGTAATGAACAATGGCCTTATAGTGGAACGTAAAGGAAAGAATAGTGCATTAAAGGTAACGGACCCAAATGGCCAGAAAGCAGGACAGCAGCTTCTTAATGAATTTGTAGAGCAGCTGGCGTTAGATCTTCCGAAATTTATGGAAGCTTCCGGATCAGAAAAAGCAAAGATTCTTTTACAGATTATTGGTGTGGGGCCACAACTTACACAGCTTGAACAACAGGAGAAAGAACTTTATCAGGAGCGTTTATATGTTGGACGTACTGCAGACCAGAAGGAAAAATTTGCCAAAGAACAGGTCTATTATCCAGATGTTCCTAAAGACCTTGTTTCTGCATCAGATCTGATCCGTCAGCAACAGGAAATTCTCGCGCGTAATGGAGAGAATCAGCGGAAGCGCGAACAGCTGCATCAGTTAGAGCAGAAATACCAGAAGATCAACGAACAGATGACAGCTTTGCTGGCAGAACAGAAGCAGGTAGAAAGTGACCTTGAAATTGCCAGAAAATCAGCTCTTGATCTGCATGACGAATCTACGGAAGAACTGGAACAGAGCATTTCTGATATCGAAGAGATCAACCGAAAAGTCAGAGTAAATCTGGATAAGGAGAAAGCAGAAGATGATGCTAAGACGTATCGTGATCAGTACAATTCACTGACAAAAGATATTGAAGATGTAAGAGAAAAGAAAACGGAACTGTTGAATGTAGCAGAACTTCCGCTTCCTGAGTTGTCAGTAAAAGAAGGCGAACTGATCTATAAAGGCCAGAAATGGGACAACATGTCCGGATCTGACCGGTTAAAGGTATCAACAGCGATCGTGAGAAAGTTGAATCCGAATTGCGGTTTTGTGCTCCTGGATAAGCTGGAACAGATGGATATGCAATCTTTACAGGAGTTTGGCAAATGGCTGGAAGAGGAAGGTCTGCAGGCAATCGCTACCAGAGTAAGTACTGGAGATGAATGCAGCATCATTATCGAAGATGGTTATGTAGTAGGGCAGGAAAAGCCGGAAGAACCAAAGAAGAAAGAATGGAAAGCAGGTGCATTTTAAATGGAAATAACAAGAGGAAAGATTCCATGCGCAAAAAAAGTAGTTATTTATGGACCAGAGGGAATTGGAAAATCAACTTTTGCAAGTCAGTTTCCTGATCCGGTATTTATTGATACCGAAGGCAGTACAAATTCCATGGATGTGGCAAGACTGCCGAAACCTACAAGTTGGCAGATGCTGCTGGAAGAAATCCAGTATGTTAAATCGCATCCGGATGTTTGCAGAACACTGGTCATTGATACCGTAGACTGGGCAGAATCCATGTGTATTCAGAGCATTTGTGATAAACATCATAAATCCGGCGTTGAAGACTTTGGCTATGGAAATGGATATGTCTATACAAAAGAAGAAATGGGACGGTTCCTGAACAGACTGTCGGAAGTTGTTGAAGCAGGAGTGAACGTGGTGCTTACTGCACATGCACAGATCAGAAAGTTTGAGCAGCCGGATGAACTTGGTGCTTATGACAGATGGGAACTGAAACTTGGAAAGAAAACATCTTCTCAGACATCCCCATTGATTAAAGAATGGGCGGACATGCTGTTATTCGCAAACTATAAGACATTTTCAATCGCTGTTGATGATAAAGGACAGAAAAGAAAAGCCCAGGGCGGTGAACGTGTCATGTACACGTCACATCATGCATGTTGGGATGCAAAGAATCGTTATGGTCTTCCGGAACAGGTTCCGTTTGAGTATGCTTCAATCGCTCACATTATTGGCGGTACACCGGCAGGGCCTGTAAAAAAAGTACCAGAAGTACCAAAAACTGAATATGCAGTACAGCAGCCGAAGGTAGAACAGCCGGCGTCTGCGACACCGCCGAAACAGACTCACACTACAGGCGAGCAGATGAATCTTCCATTGAATGAACCAGCGAAACAGGAAGAACAGAAACCATTCCCAGCTCAGGATCCGGCAATCCCTAAAGCATTGCGTGATCTGATGGAAGCCAACCGTGTAGATGAGTGGGATATCCAGAATGTTGTGGCGGCGAGAGGATATTATCCAGCAGATGTAAAGATCAGAGACTATGATAAAGATTTTATTGATGGCTGTCTGATTGGAGCTTGGCAGCAGGTCTATGGAATGATCAAAGAAATGAAAGAAAAAGAATCAATACCATTTAATTAAGGAGGATAACGAATATGGCAACAGAAGGAAGAGAATTTGGATGGGACGATACCATTAAAGAGGACGCGCAGGAGTTTGAACCGCTTCCAGAGGGTGATTATAATGTAACGATTGAGAAATTTGACAGAAGCAGGTCATCCGGTTCTGGCAAGCTTCCAGCATGCAACATGGCAGTTGTGTATTTCATTGTGCATGCCCCGGAAAGAGAAATGACTATCCGTGAAAATTATGTGCTTCACAGCAGTCTTGAATGGAAATTATCAGAGCTGTTCCGTGGTGTCGGGCTCAAAAAAGAAGGCGAGGAACTCCGTATGGATTGGGGCGCACTGCCTGGAAAGACTGCCCGTGCAAAGATCGGACAGAGAGCAGGAACAAAGGACCCTACAAAGAAATACAATTTTATTGAAAAGCTTTATCCAAAAGAAGTATCAAAACCGGCATTTACACCAGGGGGATTTTAAAAAATGGAGCTGAGACCATATCAGCAGGAAGCAAAAGATGCAATCTTTGAACAGTGGGACAGCGGAGTGTTAAAGACTCTGCTGGTACTCCCTACTGGCTGTGGAAAGACAGTCGTCTTTGCAAAAGTTGCGGAGGATTGCGTACGACAAGGAGACAGAGTGCTTATTCTTGCACACCGGGGAGAATTGTTGGATCAGGCTGCAGATAAGCTCAAAAAGACGACAGGACTTGGCTGTGCAGTGGAAAAAGCAGAATCTTCATGCCAGGGGACATGGTTCCGTGTAGTTGTTGGTTCTGTACAGACATTCATGAGAGAGAAAAGGTTAAACAGCTTTGATGCAGATTATTTTGACACAATAATCATAGATGAAGCTCATCATTGCATTTCCGATAGTTATCAACGAGTATTACAGCATTTTCCAGGTGCACATGTACTTGGAGTTACTGCTACACCTGACCGGGGAGATATGAAAAATCTTGGTACATATTTCGAATCTCTCGCTTATGAATACACGCTTCCTAAAGCAATCAAAGAAGGATATTTGTCCCCAATAAAAGCACTGACGATTCCATTAAAGATTGATATGAGCAGTGTCTCTGTGCAGGCTGGTGATTTTAAGGCAAGTGATATTAGCACAGCACTGGATCCGTATCTGCAGGGAATTGCAGAAGAAATGAAGAAATACTGTCAGGACAAAAAGACAGTTGTGTTTCTTCCATTGGTGAAGACTAGCCAGAAGTTTCGTGATCTACTGAATGAATATGGCTTCCGTGCTGCAGAAGTAAATGGAGATAGCCAGGATAGGGCTGAGATCTTAAAGGATTTTGATTCTGGAAAATACAATGTATTGTGCAACTCTATGCTTCTTACGGAAGGCTGGGATTGTCCATCAGTTAATTGTATCGTAGTTCTCAGACCTACAAAGGTAAGAAGCCTTTATTGCCAGATGGTTGGGCGAGGTACCAGATTGTCACCGGAAACAGGAAAAGGTCATCTGTTACTATTGGATTTTCTCTGGCATACAGAGCGGCATGAGCTGTGCCATCCGGCAAGTCTGATCTGTGAAAATGCAGAAGTTGCTCAGAAGATGACGGAGAACCTGGAAAAAGAAGCCGGTATGCTGGTTGATATTGAAGAAGCAGAGAAAAAAGCTTCTGAAGACGTTGTTGCGCAACGCGAAGAATCCCTGGCAAAACAGCTTGCCGAAATGAAAAGACGTAAGAAGAAACTTGTAGATCCATTGCAGTTTGAGATGTCAATCCAGGCAGAAGATTTATCAAGCTATGTGCCGTCTTTTGGATGGGAGATGGGACCACCGTCTGATAAACAGAAAAATACATTGGAAAAATTGGGCATACTCCCAGATCAGATTGATAATGCAGGGAAAGCAGCCAAAATTCTTGACCAATTGGAAAAGCGAAAAACAGAAGGACTTACTACTCCAAAACAGATCCGATTTTTGGAGAGCAGAGGCTTTCAGCATGTCGGTACATGGCAATTTGAGACAGCAAAGAACCTGATTGACCGGATCGCCGGTAATGGATGGAGAATTCCAGGCGATATTGTACCGCAGGAATATAAAGGAGCGTAAACATGGAACAGAGGACAAGCCTTACAGAAATAATTGAATACATCGATCCCGGATCACTGAACTATCAGGATTGGGTGAATGTTGGAATGGCGCTAAAACTGGAAGGCTATCCGGTCAGTGTATGGGATCAGTGGAGCCAGAAAGATATCAGCAGATACCATTCCGGAGAATGTGAACGGAAATGGAGATCCTTTTCAGGAT
Source organism: uncultured Blautia sp. (assembly GCA_905209435.1). The sequence continues at coordinate 6,075 of CAJLTE010000032.1, forward strand.
CCTCATCTCCGGTGACTGGTGGGACTATCGTCCAGATGGCACTCGAACATGGCTGGGTACCTGAAAGAGGGCATGAGCTGGACTGGAACGACAGTATTCAGGTTGACAGTGATCGTGTTGTTGTTGATAAAAACTGGCTGGAAGGCAGAGAGATTCATGAACCAAAGAACTGGAATCCAGCAGAGCAGTTGATCACATATCTGGAAACATTATTCGAAGCAGGAGAAAATGTAGGATATGTAACTGGTAGCTGGGAGAAAACAGATGAGAAAGGTACCCGCTGGTTACCTCAAAAAGGCTCCTGGGACCGAACAGCAGGACAGCTTATTGAACAATTGAACAGCTGTAATGGAGATATAGGAGCAGTACTTGGTGATTATAACCCGGAAGCCGGTGCATGGATTCGATTTAATCCATTAGACGGAAATGGTTGTAAAAACGAAAATGTAACAGAGTACAGATATGCTTTGGTCGAATCAGATCATATGGATATCGAACAGCAGAATGCTATTTTGCGTGAACTGGAACTTCCGATTGCCTGTCTGGTATATTCCGGGAAGAAAAGTCTTCATGCTATCGTGCGCGTGGATGCGGCTGATTATAACGAATATAGAAAGCGTGTAGATTATCTTTACGAAGTATGCCAAAAGAATGGTATCGATGTAGATACGCAGAATAGGAACCCTTCCAGATTATCCAGAATGCCTGGCGTACAACGTGGAGAAAAGAAACAATATATTGTAGATATTAATCTGGGAAAAGCATCCTGGAATGAATGGTATGAGTGGATCGAAGGCGTAAACGATGATCTTCCGGAGCCAGAGGGACTGGAATCGGTATGGGAAAACCTCCCGGAGCTTTCACCATGTCTAATAGACGGAGTCCTTAGAAAAGGACATAAGATGCTGATTGCAGGTCCTTCAAAAGCTGGAAAAACATTCCTGCAGATTGAATTATGCATTGCTATCGCAGAAGGAAAAAAGTGGCTGCAATGGCATTGCGCACAGGGACGCGTGATGTACGTCAATCTGGAACTTGACAGAGCCAGTTGTCTGCATCGATTTAAGGATGTTTATACCGCAATGGGAATCGCTCCGGAAAATCTCCAGAATATTGACATCTGGAATCTTCGTGGAAAATCTGTACCAATGGATAAGCTGGCTCCAAAGCTGATCAGAAGAGCAGCAAAGAAGAATTATGTAGCAATCATCATAGACCCAATATATAAGGTCATTACAGGGGATGAGAACAGTGCTGATCAGATGGCAAATTTCTGTAATCAGTTTGACAAAGTATGTACAGAACTTGGCTGTGCAGTCATCTACTGCCATCATCACAGTAAAGGAAGTCAGGGCGGAAAGAAATCAATGGATCGTGCTTCTGGCTCCGGTGTATTTGCCCGTGATCCGGATGCACTGCTGGATTTGATAGAATTGGAACCAACAGAAGCATTAATCAAGCAGGAAGAAAACAAGGCGGTATGCAGAGCCTGCAAGGCGTATTTGGATGCTCATTATAAGTGGCAGGATAATCTATCACAAGATGATCTGCTGAGTAGTACACAGATGATGGACTATTGTAGAGAACATCTGGATAAATGGCAGATGAAAGCGTTGGAAAAGCAATTAGAAGCTGCTAAAGACACAGTGAAAGCAAAGACAGCCTGGAGAATAGAGGGAACCCTCAGAGAGTTTCCAAAGTTCGAGCCGGTGAATCTGTGGTTTGACTATCCGGTACATCGTCTGGATCAGGTGGGAAGCCTTAAGGACCTGCAGCTGGAAGCAGAGAAACCGGTATGGGAAAAAGCAGCCCAGAAGCGAAAAGAAAATGCTCAAAAAAGCCGTGAACGGAAGCTGAATGAATTTGAGATCGCATTCCAGAATATTGAATTTGATGGCAGAGAGATTTCCGCAACAGAACTTGCAGAAGCACTCGAAACAAGTTCGAAAGAACTCCTTTCATGGCTTGGAACTGGCAGGCGACAGAAGAAAGAATTAAGAGAAAAATTTGAAAAATATCAGGGTGAAGATGGAAAGACATATATAAAAAGAAAGGGTGCGCAAGGATGCACACAACCATGATATTGAGCAGTGCGCACAACCACAATTTTTATGGTTATGTTCACGGGTGCGCATCACCATGATTTTATGGTCGTGAGCAGGGAGCAAAAAAGGGGGGTGCGCAACTATATACTACGTATATATGTATGTGCGCACCCCACCTAGCGGGGGTAGGTAGTCGTGCGGAGCTGTACGCACGACGACCACCCACCCCGCATTCAGGTGGGCACCATACCTAGAGCACCCGAAGAAGGGAGTTGAAATTTTTGACAACTGAATTTTTTTTAGCAATGAATCCTCCGACAGTAACTCATCAGGAACATAAAGTTGCAGTCGTGAATGGAAAGCCGGTATTTTATGATCCACCGGAATTAAAAGCAGCCAGACAGAAACTGATGGCACATCTTGGCAAAGAAGTTCCTGAAGAACCATATAGGAAAGGTCTGCGTCTGGTGACGAAGTGGTGCTTTCTTGATGACGGTAAGCATGGTAATGGTTCGTATCGGATCACAAAACCAGATACGGACAATCTGCAGAAACTGTTAAAGGACTGTATGACTAGAGTTGGTTTCTGGGAAGATGATGCTCTTGTGGCGTCAGAAATCGTAGAAAAATTTTGGTCACAGATTCCAGGGATTTATATTAGGATTGAAGAATTATGACAGGACAGGAATTAACTAAACTTTGGGAATTGTATCCAGAAGTCAGAACATTGTATGAACATTACAATGGGATCATGATTGAAGACGATGCAGCGTGGAAAGAACTTGCAGATATAGCCGAGGAACTTATCCAGAGCAGCACCACAGAATTAAAGACTACGGTGATTTTGGAAACTGTACAACAGATAGAAAAAATTGCAAGAAAGAGGAAGGGGATAAATTTATGAACAAAACATGTGCAACATGTATCGAGAATGATGATGGACTGTGTGACCGCAAAGGAATACTGGTCCATGATGATGACAACTGTGAGCAATATAAGAAATCTTGGAAAGATGCCATGCTAAGACAGTTTAACAAAAAGACGAGATATTGACCACTTCATTACGAGTGAAGTAGTCGCGAGAATATAGAAAGGAGCCAGCCTCCGGCCGGGGCAAGGGTATACCGGGCTTCTTGGATAAAATGAAAAATGGAGTAAGTAAAGTATATCTGGATAGACCAGATTATGCCGATTTTGATTCACCAGCAAAGTTCAATGCGATTCAGAGCATTGTAGCAAAACACTTAAAAGAGCATCCGAGTGCAATCTGTTCGTATTCCGGCGGTGCTGACAGTGATATCATGATTGACCTTATTGAGCGGACACGGCAGATTTTTAATCTTCCTTCAGTGAAATATGTATTTTTCAATACCGGACTTGAAATGAAAGCAACAAAAGACCATGTTAAGAGAACTGCCGAAAAATATGAGATAGAGATACAGGAATGCCGTCCGAAGATTAATATCGTACAGGCTTCCAGAAAATATGGGATTCCGTTCGTATCAAAGATCATGTCAGGAGGATTATCTGACTGGCAAAAGAAAGGAATACCGTTATCTATAGCAGACGAATACGATCAGGCAGAAGATAAGGCGGCAAAGCGTCAGGAACTTAGAGAAAGATATCCGAAATGTGAGAGTGTGATTAATTTCTTGTGCTGCTGTAATGCGGCAGGGGATCCGAGACCAAATATCCAGCTTGTGATAAATTCATCAAAATATATGCGTGACTTTATTGGAGAATATCCACCGGATTTTAAGATAAGCGCAAAGTGTTGTGATTATTGCAAGAAACAAGTCGCTCATAACATCCAGAAAGATTACGAAATGGTAATTACTGGGGAGCGTAGAGACGAGGGCGGAATGAGGTCGGTTCCAAGAAAAGACAACACGGCTCTGTGCTTTACTGAGACAGCTTCAGGACAGTTTCGACTCAGACCACTGTATTATGTCTCTGATAAGGACAAGGCATGGTACAAGGAACGTTACAGTATCAGATATTCAGACGCTTATGAGGTGTATGGTTTGACCAGAACAGGGTGTTGTGGATGCCCGATATCTTACAAGGCGGTAGAAGATTTGGAAAAAATTAAACCGTTTGAGCCGAATGTTGTAAAGGCGGCATGGAACATTTTTGGAAGAAGCTATGTATATCGAATGAAGTATAACGAATACAAGCAGAAAAGAAGAGAAGCTGAGAAAATAAATTTGGAAGATATTCCTGGCCAGATGATGATATTTGATTTTCTAGAGTGTCTACCAGAAGAGAAAGGAAGGAACTGACTATGGCAGAAAAATATAAAACTTGTAAACACAGTACCGGCAAAGTAGGTGAGCTGATTGTATATGTTCATCCGACCTGTCCGAGGCTGTCGATGATAAAAGGTACCTTATGCAGCAGTAAGCTCCGCTGCAAGGAATGTAGGAGCTGGGAGGCAGAAAAATGAGTAAAAATCTCAAACAACAGAAAGGTGATGGTGGTGATATGGAATATAAAAACAACGAAGGCTACCCAGATCCAACAGCCGGAAAAGCGATCCGGGCAGCAGACCGAATGCCAACGCATATTTACAATGTTTACCGTGCATTAAATGCAGTTGCAGGGTTGCATAGCCTTGAAATTATGGGCTTAAGAGATAAGAAGACAGGCCGAGAATGGCCGAAATAAGAAGGACAGGAGTGTAATTGCTCTCAGCTAAAATGAAAGGAGGAGCGATACCGATGGACAAGAACATCCTGGAACAATACCTAGAATTAAAAGAAGAAATCAGGGACTTACAAGACAGAATAGATCGGGATGAACGCAGACTTGAGAAAATAAGAAAAGAGGGCGTAGTATCCGATACGGTAAAAGGAACCAGAAGTGATGGTACCTTCGGCCCAATTAAAATTACCGGCTATCCGATTCCTGAACATAACCAGGTAAAAAATATGATAAAGAAAAGAGTGGCAAAATTACATATTCTGGAGGACGATCTCCAGAACGCAATTAATGAGGTAGATGAGTTTATTGGAAAAGTTCCTAAAAGTGATCTAAGAATGATATTTCGATTTAGGTATCTGGATGATATGACCTGGGCAGCAGTTGCCCTGAATATGAATGATCGTTTTCCAAAGCGAAGAATCAAGTATACAGAAGATAGTTGCAGGATGCGCCATGACAGGTATCTGGAAAATAATTTAAAAAAATAACAAAATGTTCGGTCACGTTCGCTTTAAATATAGTAAGCTATAAACTGAACTCAGTGAAAGATCATACAGAGTTCTTCTTACGCACGGATAAAAAGCAGAAGCGCCGAAACAATGTCTGTGTACTTCGAGGGTAGGAATAAAATGTTGCAGACGTAAATAAAAATGGCGAAAGAAAGTAACCGGAAACCTCCATGCAATCGGTATATTGGCGCGTATGGATTGCGCAATCAGATTATAAAACTCCTTTTAAAAAGCCACCTAGCTCACAGGTGGCTTTTTATTGTAAAAATAAGGACATTTAGCTCAGCAGGCTAGAGCAACCGGCTCATAACCGGTCGGTCCTGGGTTCAAGCCCTAGAATGTCCATGAATCAAAAACAAACGAATAAGAGGTGGTGATGCTTGGCAAGGGCACCGAATCGAAGGGCGGAAAAAGCCAAGGAATTGTTTGACAAAGGCTTGAAATTAATAGAGATTGCAAATCAATTGAATGTTCCGGAAGGGACGATTCGAAGCTGGAAAAACAGATACAATTGGGAGTGCAACGTTGCAGTAAAAAAACGCAACGTTGCAAAAAAGAAAGGCGGGCAGCCTGGTAACAAAAACGCAGAAGGCTGTGGAGCACCAGAACAGAATAAAAACGCAATCAAAACAGGAGAGTTTGAAACTCTCTTTTTTGATACCCTAAATCCAGAAGAAAAACAGCTAGCTGCCATGGTACAGCCGGACAAAGGACAGCTTCTTCTTCAGGAAATCCGACTTTTGATAGTCAGGGAGCACCGGATGCTGAAAAGAATAGAAGTTCTCCGACGATTGGAAGAACGAGAGCCGGCAGCAGAATCTGATGGAGAGAACATCCCTCCAGGAATGTCAGTAACAGAATACAGTTCCGGTATAGAAAAGGGAAAACCTACCGAACTAAGAAAATACGAAGGAATCTTAGGGCAGATTCAGGCGATTGAAGATGCATTAACCAGAGTCCAGGCAAGGCAGCAGAAAGCTATCGAAACCTTACACAAGTTTGGATATGATGATGCCCGTCTGGAACTTGAGACAATGCGATTTGAATTTGAACTCCTGAAACAGGATGGACAAAACGAAGACACTGAAGATGATGGCTTCCTGGATGCTATGAATGCATCTGCAGAATCTGTTTGGGGTGATGTAGATGTATGAAAAGATATCAGCATTAAGAGAACGCCTCAATAAAATGAAACAGAACCGATCTGCAAAGCAGAACGGACAGACATTCCATTTTTCTGCGTTTTCGCAAAAACAGAAACAGGTTCTTACCTGGTGGTGCGAAGGTTCGCCAGTGCATGACAAAGATGGAATCATAGCAGATGGAGCAATCCGATCAGGAAAAACTATCAGCATGTCTTTATCATTTGTCATGTGGGCAATGAGCACATTCAGCGGTCAGAACTTTGCCATGTGCGGAAAAACAATTGGTTCTTTCCGACGAAATGTTCTGTTCTGGCTAAAGTTAATGCTCCGATCACGAGGTTATTCCATCACGGATCATAGAGCTGACAATCTTCTGACCATTAGAAAAAATGGAAAAGAAAACTATTTCTACATATTTGGCGGCAAGGATGAACGATCTCAGGATTTGATCCAGGGCATCACATTGGCCGGAGTATTCTTTGACGAAGTTGCTCTGATGCCAGAATCTTTCGTGAACCAGGCGACAGGACGCTGCTCTGTAACTGGTTCAAAGTTTTTCTTCAACTGCAATCCGGATGGCCCATACCATTGGTTTAAAGTCAACTGGATTGATAAAGCAGCAGAAAAGAAGCTACTTTATCTCCACTTCACCATGGATGATAACTTGTCCCTGAGTGAAGAAATCAAAGCCAGATACCGCAGCATGTATATCGGCGTTTTCTTTAAACGCTACATCCTAGGATTGTGGGCAGCAGCAGAAGGCATCATCTACGATATGTTTGATGAAGAGAAACATGTTCAGAATATCCGTGATTTTTTTCAGTTGTTAATCAATGGAAACAGATATGTATCCTGCGACTATGGTACCCAGAACGCCACGGTATTCCTGCTTTGGAATAAAGGAGTCAATGGGAAATGGTATTGCATCAGGGAGTATTACTATTCCGGAAGAGATAAAGGCAAACAGAAGACAGATTCAGAATATGCAGACGACCTGAAGAAGTGGCTGGATGGAACAAAAATCAAAGCGGTTATCGTGGATCCATCCGCCGCTTCTTTTATTGCGGAACTTAGAAAACATGGGTACAAGGTGATAAAGGCGAACAACGATGTGCTGGACGGAATCCGCCTGGTAGGAATGCTCCTGAACATGGGACTACTTGTCTTTGCTTCTTCATGCAAGGAAACTATAAAGGAGTTTGCATCCTATATCTGGGATGAGAAAGCTCTGGAACGAGGCGAGGACAAACCAATAAAACAGCACGATCACGCCATGGATGCTACACGCTATTTCTGCAGCACCATAATTGGTAATAGGCTTGCTAAATTAAAAGAAGTAAGGATGTGAGAAAAATGTATACATTTACAATTCCAAGAGAAAGATTCGACGAGTTGAACCCAGATAAGCAGATGATTCGGCAGCTGATTAGTAAACATATCAGCATGGTGGGCAGATTAAAAAAGAATATGGCTTATTACAAAGGACAACACGAGATCCTAAATGATTCCGGACGGGAGAACAAATTGGTATGTAATCATGCCAAAGATATTGCAGACACGGCCAGCAGCTATTTTATTGGCAATCCGGTATCTTATAAATCAGAAAATGATATTACAGATCTGACAGATGCACTGGAACTGGCCGGAGCAGATGAAGCAGATGGAGATAACGGCCTGGAGCTTTCTATTTACGGTCTGGCATATGAATATATCTATGTAAAAGAAAATGACAATATTCTGTGCATAAAAAATATCTCAGCAGAGAATACGTTTATGGTAAAAGACGACAGCATCGAGGAAAACGAACTCTTTGCTGTCTATTATTATATATGCAAAGATGATTCAGGAATTTCTGCTGATCGCTATATAGCAACGGTAGTGACGGAAAATTACAAGTATGAACTGAATATTGAAAATAACAGTACATACCAGGCGACGACAGAACCAGCAATACCGCATTATCTAGGAGAAATTCCCATTATTGAATACCTTAACAATAAATTTGCCATTGGCGATTTTGAACTTCAGATTCCGTTGATTGACGCTTACAACGTTCTGATGAGTGACCGAGTTACAGACAAAGAACAGTTTATAGATGCGATTTTGGCTATCTATGGGACACTGCTTGCAGATGAGGAAGTCGAAGACGAGAACGGGGAAAAGAAAGACGGATCAACCGCAGCAATGAAAAAACTGAAAAAGAGAAAGGTACTGGAAATGCCAGACGGAACGAAAGCAGAGTACCTCAGCAGAACTTTCGATGAATCCGGTGTGGAAATACTGAAAAAAGCAATAGAGCAGGATATTCATAAGTTTTCGCATATCCCCTGCATGACAGATGAAAGTTTTGGAGGTAATGTTTCAGGCGTAGCTATGGAATTTAAGCTACTTGGGATGGAAAACATCACAAAAATCAAGACAAGATATTACAAAAAAAGCTTAAGAAAGCGCATTCGGATATTCTGCAATTTCCTTGCATTGCATGGAAAGAACATATATGCAACAGGGATCACAATGACTTTCACAAGAGCATTGCCGAAGAATCTTCTGGAAATCTCTCAGATTGTATCGAATCTATGGGGCAAAGTAAGCAGAAAGACTTTACTGGCACAGGTTCCGTTTGTGGATAACATAGATGATGAACTGAAAGCTCTAGACGAGGAAACAGAGGAGAATCTGAAGCGGCAGCAGGAAATGTTTGGAATGCAGGGAAACACTCCACCAGATCAGACAGATCCGGATAAAGAAGAGAAATCTTCTGAAAAGAAAAAGGAAGATGTAAATGAAGAATGATTCCTATTGGGAGAACAGGGCTGCCTGGGATATGTATCATCGAATGGAAGATGCAGAACAAACAGCAGATCTGCTGGCAAAGGTATACCGAAACGCATCTATGCTGATCACAAATAAGGCTAAGGACATATTTGAAAAATATATGACTAAGCATGGTTTGTCAGAAACGCAGGCATGGAATTTATTAAATACCATGCAGGGCCAGACATCCCTGGAAGAACTGCTAAATGCTTTGAGAAACAAAGATTCAGATAAGACCAAGCAGGAACTTTTCCGTGAACTGGAAGCTCCGGCATACAGAGCCAGAATGGAGCGGCTGAAGGACCTTTTACATCAGGTGGACGCAGTTATGCAGGAAACATATCGACAGGAACAGTTATTTGATACCAGTTTCTTTCAAAATCTCTGTGAAGATGTTTATTACCGTTCTATTTACAAGGTTCAAAAGCAGACAGGACTTGGATTCAGCTTTTCTAACATCAGCAAAAAACAGGTCAAACAAGTAATTTCCATGAATTGGTCGGGAAGACATTATTCCCAACGCATCTGGAAGAACACACAGGATCTTTCCAAAACATTAAAGCAGGAATTACTTGTAAGTTTGTTGACTGGCAGAACAGACCGCGAAACTTCGGAAGTGATCATGAACCGCTGTGGAGCAGGAGCTATGCAAGCCAGACGGCTGGTGCGAACAGAGAGCTGCTTCTTATCCGGAGAGTTAACCGCAAGATCTTATGAGGAATGTGGAATAGAAAAATACCGTTACCTTGCAACTCTTGACCTCAGGACAAGTGAGATTTGTCGGAGCCTGGATGGAAAGATATTTTCCTTAAAAGACCGTAAGGTTGGGAAAAACTACCCGCCCATGCATCCGTGGTGCCGATCCACAACGATCAGCGTCATAGACGAGGATGAGTTAAAGAATATGAAACGGAGAGCCTACAATCCAGAAACAGGCAGGACTGAACTTGTTCCGGCTTCCATGACTTATGAGGAATGGTATAAAAAATATGTAAAAGGCAATACAAAAGCTGAGGCAGAAGAAAAATCCATTAAAAATAAACACGCTGACAGAGAACAATACGATAGATACAAAGAACTTCTTGGAAAGGACATGCCGAAAAACTTTGCAGAATTCCAGAATTTGAAGTATAATGAACCTGAGAGATGGGAACTTCTTCAAACTTACGCACATTCAGTAAAGAATGGAATGATATCTCCACTATCTGGCTTTAAAAATTATGAAAAGCTATACGGTGAGATTAATAAAAATATAGTGGGAGTAAAGACATCAGAAGGAACGGAAGTAAGTGGACAGAGCAAACATTTCATGGAGAGAGTAGTTGGAACCATGAAAGATCCGAAGACAGGGAGACCTCGCTCGGGGGTAACTGTGGTTGGAATAAGAGATGCGCTGGAAAAACCTTTGAAAGTATTGCCAGTAAGAACTGCTTCGAATGGTGACAGAAGTCAAAAATACATTGGTAAGGATGGAACTGTAGCAATAAATCCGGACAGCGGTGTATTGATTCAATGTAATCCAACAGATGTTGATTATATAAGGAGAATAGAAAATGCGAAGGTTTAAACTTGAAACGAAACAAATTGAATTTCTAAAGAAGATGTATCCGGATAACGAACTTGTTCAGCGCGTCTTGAAATCTGAAAAAAATGGCACCTTTGAAGTTGACGTAGACACCAAGATCGATTTCATGGAGTTTATCGAAGATGAGTCTATATATTGGATGGATGCAAATCATGAAGCGTCTCCAAAAACCTACATGCTTGAATCAATACGGGACGATATTTTTTATCAGACAAATTAGCTGTATGGAGGTGCAAGATGGATAATTTTACAGTCATATACAAGATCCTGAAAGCCTTGGAACAGGCTATGGACTATGATGAATTTGACGTAAAACAGATATCTCATACAAGGCTCAATATCTCTTATCAGCGTTGGGAGAAGATAATGATCATGCTTGCCAAGTCTGGATATATAGAAGGTGTAATATATGATCAGTGCGGAGGGGATTACTGTTCACATATCGAAGAGCCGATCACTCCGGTAATCACATTGAAAGGTCTTGAATATCTGAGCGACAATTCGCTTATGAAAAAAGCAGCGAACATATTAAAAGGAATCAAGGAAACAGTTCCTGGATTATAGATAACCACCAGTCAGAAATGGCAGGTGGTATTTTTATACCAATTTTTAAGAAAGAGAGGAAATGGAAGATGAGAAAAGAAGAATTACTGAAACTGTATGAGGAGATTAAAAATAAAGGTAAGGAACCGGAAATGATATTCCTGTACATCCACATGCCAACCGGAGAGACAGAGACTATCATCAACCCGAATGTCAAGGAAAAGATAGAGTATATTGATCGGACATATAATGATGATCTGGTTCATGCAAATTGTAAGCAAATTTACATTGAAGAAGCCTATATTTATGAGAAATATGAATCAGGAATGTTGTTTGCAGAAGCCTATGAAATGATGAAAAAGGGAGCCAAGATAAAACTTCCAAGTTGGGGTGGATATTGGTATTGGGATGCTGAAAAGGAAACCATCATTATCCATACGAAGGACGGAGAAGAACTGGATATTCGCCAGACAGAAGTTCCAGAGTATACATTTGACAATATTGTATCGGATGAGTGGCAGATTGCGGATGAAAAGAATTGTCCGGAGCTTGGCGGTGTAAATACATTTTCTTTCGGAGAAGCGATCAAGTACATGAAGCGCGGTATGAAAGTGTCAAGAATGGGATGGAATGGAAAGAAACAGTATATCCAGCTTGCAACTGGGATTTCCTATAAGACTACTGATAATGAGATCGTAAACTGTGAACATGAGGCAATCGGAAATATGGCAATCGCTTTCGTTGGGACATCTGGTGTGCAGATGGGATGGCTTGCATCTCAGGCTGATATGCTGGCAGACGATTGGACATTTGTGGAATAATTTGCGCTAGCGCAACTGAGAGGAGGTGAAGGAAGTGAAAGTAAAATGCATTAAACGTTACAGCGATGTTCGATTGAACAAAGTTATTGAAGTAGGAACTGTTCTGGAAGTAGACAAAGAAAGAGCAGAGCATCTGATCCATGAGGGCGTTGCTGAAGCAGTAAAGGAAACTGAAAAAGCAGCAGGCAAAGGAAAGGAATAGGTGATCCGGACATCTCCCTCTGGGACGCGGGGTGAAGCGTCTTATTTTTGTGTCTTTTTCTGCCAGACGTTAAAGAAGCAGATTCCATAAACTGAATGGCCCGGGCGTGAACACGAATAGGCTGGGCAGAAAGGAAAAAATATGAAAAACAGATTGGCAAAAGCAATGTGCAAAACACCGATGAAAATGAACCTGCAGTTATTTGCAGAAGGCGGAGACGATGCTGGGGCCGATGAAGGCAATGGCGGCGGATCTGACGAGGGCGGAAATGCAGGCGGTGAAGGTGGGGACAATCCTCCATCCTTTGATGATTTCCTGAAAACAGGCGGCAACCAGGCAGAATTTGACCGCAGACTGCAGAAAGCGATCAATACAGCTATTTCAAATGAGCAGAAGAAATGGCAGGCGATGACAGACGATAAGCTTTCTGAAGCAGAGAAACTGGCAAAGATGACTGAGGATGAAAAAACAAAATATCTGCAGCAGAAGCGGGAAAAGGATCTGACTGCCAGAGAGGCAGCAGTAACCAGAAAAGAGCTGATGGCAGAAGCAAAGAATACTTTGGCCAGCGATAATCTTCCGGTAGAGCTTGCAGAAGTTCTGGATTACTCAGATGCAGATTCCTGCATGAGATCAATGGAAAAGGTCAAAGCAGCCTTCCAGAAAGCGGTAGAGACAGCAGTGGAAGAGAAATTAAAAGGTGGAAAGCCACCGAAGAAAGCAACAGGAACCGATACACAGGAAGCCCTTGAAAAGCAGGTATTCAATGCAATGATGGGCATTTATTAAAGGAGAGTGAATACATATGGCGATTAATACATTAGCGACAGCAACTTTATTCCAGAACCAGCTTGATAAGATTGCGGTGCTGGAAGCAACAACCGGCTGGATGGATGCCAATGCCGGACAGGTAATCTATAACGGTGGAGCAGAAGTCAAAATTCCAAAGATGAACGTATCAGGAATGGGAGATTATGATCGTGATAACGGATATCAGAGAGGATCCGTTACTCTGGAATATGAAACCAGAAAAATGACTCAGGACCGTGGTCGTCTGTTCCAGCTTGATCCGATGGATATCAATGAAAATAACTTTGTAACTACAGCAGGAGCTGTCATGGGAGAATTCCAGAGAACACAGGTCGTTCCGGAGATTGATGCATATCGTATCAGCAAGCTGGCCACGGAAACACTTACAGCGAATAAGGCAGGAATGATCGGGGAGTCCTACGTACCGGGAGCTACTTCTACATCTGCCCTGCGTGAATTTAAAGAAGGAATCAGAGCGGTAAGAGATAGTTACAACGGTCCGCTTGTTTGCCAGGCAACATCAAAATTTATCATGGAATTGGAACTGGAACTTGCAGGTAAGCTCAGAGATACAACCTTTTCAAAAGGTGGCATTGATACACAGGTTCCTGCAGTAGACCATGTTCCATTGATTCTTACACCTTCAAACCGCATGTGGTCTGCAATCAAGATTAACGATGGCAAAACGGCTGGACAGGAGAAGGGCGGATATGAAAAAGGAAGTGCAGCTAAAACCCTGAATTTCTTCATCTGCCCGTTAACAACACCGATTGCAGTAACAAAACAGGATATCATGCGTATTTTTGATCCGGCAACAAACCAGAAACTGAATGCATGGCAGATGGATTACCGCCGTTTCCATGACATGTGGATTCTGGACAACAAATTGGATTCTATCTATCTGAGCATTCAGGAGGCGAAATCATGAGACTGATTCGAAAAAATGTTGAAAGAGAAGCAGATGGAGCAACCGCTGAGAAATTGATGAGCGATGGCTTTGAACCTGTAGAGGACACAATTTTACAGAAAACGGATATGAAGCCTGATGAAAAGGTTACAAAGAGTATCGAAGAAATGACCGTAGAAGAATTAAAAGCTCTGGCAAAAGAAAGAGGGCTCACCGGAGTCTCTGCCCTGGCAAAGCGGGACCTTGTCGATATTCTGAAAGGGTGATCATATGGCGGGCACTAAAGATGTTGAGAGAGTTAAGCTCATGACCGGAGAGGAAAACGAGGATCTGATTGAAGCTTATCTGGAAGAAGCAGAGGATTTTGTAAAGGGATACACAAACAGAAGCGTGATCATTACACCTCTGAAAAAGGCAGTGCGTGATCTGGCCGTTATCGCCCTGAACAGGATGGGGACAGAAGGAGAATCTTCAAGAAGTGAAGGTGGGGAGAGTTATTCATTCGAATCCGCGCCTAGGCAGATCTACGATCTTATGAACAGATACCGTCTTGCCAGAGTAGGAGGGATAACCCATGAGAATGCGAAGAAACAGGGTTAAGATATGCTATCACAAAAAAAGAATAGTCAAAAAGGATTCTGAAGGCAGTACCAGTGAGGAATATGGTGCTGCCTCTTCCATCTCCGGAGAATCCTGGCCGGCATCCGGAAAAGCACAGGCAGAACAGTATGGCCAGCGCTTGAACTATATCCGAAACATGCGGATTAACGGTAAATACAAAATCCAGACAGACAGCAAAGGTAATCCTCACTATATACTCAAAGACGGCACAGACATTCAGGAGCTGGACGGAATCTGCCTATATGCAGGAAGAGACCAGAAACCGGACTATAAGATCATAGCTATAAAACCATATCGTTTTTTGACAATTGAGGTGGAGAAGATATGAGCTTGGTTGGAAATACGAGCCTGGAACGCAAACTTAAAGAAATGTCAGAACTAAATTGCAGGCAGGCAGTAGAAAAGGCAATTCAGACCGTTAGATCAGCAGCAGTTTTAAATTGTCCAACTGATACGGGAGAACTCAAACAAAGTATATTTTCTGAGGTTACAGAACAGGATGAATCCGTTATGGGAACCTGCTGGACAAATAAGGCATACGCACCCTATGTGGAGTTTGGCGCCGGTCCTAGAGGACAGGATCAACATGAAGGGATTTCTCCAGATATTACACCCACTTACTCACAGTCACCCTGGTGGATTCACGAAAGCCAGATAGACGAAAGAATAGCGGAAAAATATGGTTGGTTCTACATCGACACTCCAAAAGGGCGATTCTATCAATGCTCAGGACAGCCGGCACATCCGTTTATGTATCCGGCGTTAGAAAATAATAAGGAAACAATCCTGGAAGGAATGAAAACGACCTTCAGGACGGAGTTGGAGGGAAAATGAAAAACGTAAAAGATCAGGTATATGCAGCACTCATGACTGTTGCTGAAAATGTTTCAGACACATACCCTAAGGATTGGGCAAACTTCCCTGCCATTCAGTATGTAGAAGAAAATAACAGCGTGTGGGAACGCACTGACAATGCTGAACAGAAGGCTAAGGTGTCCTATAAAATTGATATCTGGCACAATCAGAACACATCAGAAAGTGCTCTTGCAGTAGATAAAGCAATAGCTGAACTTGGACTGGTAAGAACTTACTGTGGTGATGTACCAGACCCGAGTGGATTAAAACACAAAGTAATGCGCTATGAAGGAATCGTCGATATGGATTCTGATTTAGTGTACTGGAATTAAAAAAAGAGGTGAAAATAAATGTTAGCAAATGGTGCAAAATTGGGCTATTCTAAAACAGCCCCTTCCGGAAGTTCGACAACTTATACAGATCTTCCGGGTTTAAAAGAAATCCCGGATATTGGCTCAGATCCGGAAAAGGTAGACAATACAGTTCTGACTGATCCACATAAGAAGTATGAAAAAGGTATCGGTGATCTGCCTGAAATGACATATAAATTCAAATATGATAATTCAAAAGCAGATTGCCCGTATCGTATACTGAGACAGGCGGATAAAGATGGGACAACACTGTATTTCAGAGAAACAGATGCGGATAAAAGCACAATTGATTTTGCTGCCCAGGTATCTGTTAAACGTACGGGCGGCGGTGTCAATGGCGCTATTGACTTTGAAGTGACTATGATGGTACAGTCAGATATTACTTACACAGACCCGGCATAATGCTGGGTCTTTTATTAAGAAAATTTAGGAGGATATAACATGGGTGGTTTAGATGAAGAAGTAAAAGAACAGGAAGAAAAGAAAGCTGTAGATCTGGACGAGAAAAAGAAAAGAAAACCTTTTCATTATTGGAAAGTAGATGGCAGAGATTACTGCCTGAAACTCAAAGCGTCCAACATTGAAAAGTTGGAAAACAAATATAAATGTAACATTATGCATCTGGTTGATGATATGCCAGCCTTATCGGTAATGCTTACTATCATTCAGGCGGCAATGCTTCCGTGGGAACATGGGATCAAGTATGAGAATATTCTGAACCTGTTTGACAAGTATGTTGAAGAGGGGGGAAGTCAGATTGACCTGTATAAGGATGTTGTGATTCCGACTTTGGCGGTATCCGGTTTTTTTACACCGAAAATGGCAGCGGAAATTCTGGAAGCAACGGACGAAGACCTGTAACAACTACAACGGAGTATTTGTGGGCGATTTACCCGGATGCATTAGATTGTGGAATACGGCCTGAATTGTTCTGGAATTCTTCCTTAAATGAAATTATGGATATGATGGAAAGTTATATCAGATGCAGGACAAGAGATAGAAAACAGCAGATCAGCGATAATTTTATTTTATCGAAAGCACTCGCACTGAACCTTTCGACTTTGTTCAGTGACAAGACTGAATTTTGCAATCCATGGGATTTTTACCCACAGACATTCAAAGAAGATAAAGAAGATTATGAACATCAGAAACTGGAAGCTGAACTTGCAAATTACAGAGACAAACGCAGACAGTGGGCTGATGAATTTAACAGACGCAGGCAGCAGGGGATGTAACCCTGCTTATTTTATTGTCAGGAAGGAGGTGAAAATGTATGAGTGATACACTTGCAAAGCTGAAAGTTGTTCTGGAAGCGTCCACATCTTCTTATAAAAAAGAGATGGAAAAGACGAAAAAAGTGACAAAAGAAGTTGGTGATTCTATACAGTCTGAGACCACAAAGGTCAAACAGGCTATGAAAATGGATAACGCAACAGAATCAGTGAAAAAGCAGGTTTCTACGATGCAGAAATTGAAACGTTCAATTACTGCCATGCAGTTGAAATCTGGAATCAAAGCACCAACAAAAGAATATACAGAAGCTGTTCAGACTATCAGAAACTATCGACATAATATTGAAGATACTACAAAAGCTCTTGATAAATATTATGCGAAAAGGGACAAAATGGAAGCTCTGGGCGTGGACAAAGAGAGCCGTTCATGGAAATCTTTAGAATACGACATAAAGAATGCAGAAGCACAGCTTGAACGATATAAAAAAGCAAAAGCTAATGCTACGACACAAAAATCTGAACTGGTTTCAAGTGGCAATGCGTTCAAAAGGACGCCAGAAACATCTATTCCCCGTCAGACGATGAATTTTGGAAAATCTGTTATCGGCGGCACAGCTAAAGGCGTCATGAGCCTTGGCAGTTTCGGAATCAGTGCTGCACAAAAAGGCTGGGGCGGTCTGAAAAAAGTTATCGGCGGCACGGCGTCTGTATTCGGTAAAGTTACTACTGTGATCAAACGCACATCTGGTGCATTTGCTGCTCTCATACAGAAATTTACAAGTGGCATTCCTATTTTGCGAAGGCTTACGGGAGCGAATAAGTCTGTTTCTGGCAGCCTTGGTGGTGGACTTAAAAATGTACTGAAATACACGCTTGGTATCCGGTCACTTTTTGCACTGGTAAATAAGATCAGGAGCGCAGCAGTTGAGGGTTTCCAGAACTTAGCACAGTATTCTGGAGAAACAAACAATAGCATTTCCCTGCTGATGTCTTCACTGACACAACTGAAAAATTCTATTGCAGCGGCCTTTACACCTATCCTGAATGTGGTAGCACCTATCCTGAATGCATTGATTCAAAAAATAATTTCTGTTTTCAATGTCATTGGTCAGCTAACAAGTGCGCTGACGGGGAACACCACCTTCATCAAGGCCAAGAAGGTGCAGCAGGACTATGCCAAGAGCCTGAATAGTAATGCCAATTCCGCTAAAAATGCAAAAAAAGCAAATGAGGAATTGCAGAGGACTGTCCTTAGTTTCGACCAGATCAACAAAATGGACGACAACAGCAGTTCTGACAGCAACAGTGGAATAGCCGATACAGGAGGCGGTCTGTCGCCTTCTGACATGTTTGAGACACAGAGTATTCCTTCGAAAATTAAAGGAATTGCTGATCAGATCAAACGAGCCTGGAAGAATGCTGATTTCACAGAAATCGGCGCCATGGTCGGTAACAAACTGAACTCAGCACTGAATACTGTTCAGTGGGACAAGATCCAGAGTACTTGCAATAAGATTGCAAAGAGTGTCGCCACTTTCCTGAACGGGTCGATTGAAACTGCCGACTGGAAATTGGTTGGTAATACCCTTGCACAAGGCATCAATACCGCTTTCGGTATGGTAAATGCTTTTGCTGAAAACTTCCACTGGGGAAGTCTCGGAAATGCAATAGGGAATGGTATCAATGGGGCACTGGGCGGTCTTGACTGGAACCTGATACAGGAAACTGTACGTAATATTGCAACGGGGATTACTGACAGTCTCAACGGATTCATCCAGACAACCGACTGGTCACTGGCTGGTCAGTCATTTGGTAATGGTATCAACACCATTTTGGATTTTCTCCATACCGCAATCAATAATTTTGATTGGATTGGTACTGGAACAGCTCTTTCCGAGTTTGTTAATAATGCCGTAAACACCATCGACTTTGTTGATTTAGGACAAACTATATCAGACGGCGTAAAAGGTGTCTTTGATTTTGGCATTACCGCAATTGAAAATATCGAATGGAATACTGTTGGCGAAAAGGTTCGAGATGGTTTAGCTGCTGTCGATTGGAATGGAATAGCCGACAGACTGTTTGAACTGATCGGTGCGGCTATTGGCGGTCTGGGCGCTTTTTTAGGTGGTCTCATTTCCAATGCAGCCGCTGAAGCACAAAAATACTTCCAGGGAAAGATAGAAGAATGCGGAGGAAACATTCCTCTTGGAATCCTAAAAGGAATTAAAGACGGAATCACTGGTATTGGTGAATGGATAAAAGAACATATCTTTACGCCGTTTATGAAAGGCTTCAAAAATGCCTTTGGTATTCACTCACCGTCAACAGTTATGGCTGATCAGGGCGAATATATCATCAGTGGACTCTTAAAAGGCGTAAAAGATAATTCAAGTAAATTCTTTGACGATATTAAAGACCTTCCGGGAAAGACAGTAAAGTCTATCGGAAACATCAAAGAAAAAGTCCACACAAAAGGAACAGACATCATCCAGGGCTTAAAAGATGGATTCGAGGATAAGTGGGATGGCTTCGCTGGTATCCTGTCGAATCTTCCGGAGAAAATTAAAAATGCGGTACCAAACCTGTTTGATGTAGGATCAAGTATCATTCAGAACTTTGCAAACGGATTTTCAAGTGTTCATATTCCTATGCCACACATATCTACAAGCTGGAACAGGCATCAAGTTGGTCCGTTGTCGTTTAGCACACCATCGTTCAACTTGCAGTGGTATGCAAGAGGCGGGTTCCCGGAAGCTGGACAGCTGTTCGTGGCAAATGAAGCCGGTCCAGAGATGGTCGGTAAAATGGGAAACAGGAATGTGGTGGCTAATAATAATCAGATCATTACTGGTATCAGAAACGGTGTATTTGAAGCTGTGCTTGATGCACTCAATGCAAGCGGAATCCTTGACAGGGATGACTCCGAAAAAGAAGTTGTCCTTGAATTTACACTGAAAGCTGACAGCGAAACACTGTACAAAGTGGTTCGTAAAGGCAAGAAGAAATATGATTACCGTTTTGCGGTAACTGAGACAATTTGAGGGGGGTGTCACATAGCATGGATAACATTGTGATCAAAGTGGGCGGTGTGACACTGCCTAAGGAAGTTTCTAAATTTAAATGGAAAAAGTCAGATGTATCTGCAAAAAATGCAGGAAGAACACAGGATGTTAAGATGCACAAGAACAGGGTTGCGAAAAAACGCACCCTGGGTCTTGGCTGGGTAAACCTGACAAAGGAACAGATACACCGGATTCTTGTTGCATTTGACCCGGAATATGTAATGGTAACTTACTGGGACCCGTTAGAGGGACAGGACGTAACAAAAGAATTTTACACGGGCGATATGGAAGCAAACGTGAAATGGTGGGCGAAAGGTCACGAACGTTATTCTACACTTGATTTTGACGTGATTGAGAGGTGATAAAAATGGTTAATGTTTCAGATACATTCAAGGCGGCATTGGAAGATGATAACAGAAATTTTTCAGGATCCTGCACGATCACATTAACATCTGGCGAATCAATACCCATTGATAATAGCCAGTTATGGGATAATGGTTTCACGATTGATGATGCAACATCTAATGCAGGCGGTTTTGATGTAGGTTCGGCAATAGCTCAGAAGTTCATGTTGCGGCTGAACAACATGTATGATGATTTTTCTGAGTATGATTTTACAGGCGCGGAAATTTCAGATGTGAAGGTATCATTATTACTGGAATCCGGAAAAACAGAATCAGTACCAAAAGGAATATACACAGTCAATGAGACGAGTTATGACGGAGATATTATCACACTAGAGTGTCTTGATAATATGCATAAGTTTGACGTGGGATACAGTATAAGCAATCTTGCATATCCTGCTACACTTTTTCAGATCGTGCAGGACGCATGCGGATGTTGCGGTGTGGTTTTAGCGACAGACTCGTTGCAGTTTGAACATTATGACTATGTAATTTCGGAAAAACCTGACGATAGCACTATAACATTTCGCGACATCCTGACATGGGTTGGTCAGATTTCAGGGCATTTTTGGAAGTGCAACAGCAAGGGGCAACTGACAGCTGGCTGGTACAATATGACTGATTTATCGGCAGGCACAAATATTCATACACTGCAAACAAATACTGTTACAGATGTAAGTGCTGATATGGATGATGTTGTAATCACATGCGTAAGAGTTATCACTGAGGACGAAAATTCTAATCAGGTAACATACCAGTCTGGATCAGATGGATATACGATTGTTATTGACAGCAATAAGCTTGTCACAAATGATAATGCTGCTGATATTGCATCAATGGTTGGCGAACGTATTGTTGGATTGAGATTTAGACCACTCACCGTCAGTTCATTACAGGATCCTACGATTGAAGCAGGGGACGGGGTAATAGTATATGACCGCAAATTAAAGTCATATAAGACCTTTTTCACAAACGTTGTATTTTCTATTGATGCAGACAATCAAATGTCAAATGACGCAGAATCAGCATTGCGTAACAGCGTTGAAAGATTTTCGGAAGCAACGAAAATTTATCGAGATCTGATAAAGCGTGTAAATAGGAACAAAACTGAATGGGAAAAAGCCTATGACGAATTAAAAAAAGGGATGGAAGGCAAGAATGGTCTGTTCCCCGTAATGCAGAAACAGGAAGATGGCAGTACAGTATTGAACTTTTGTGATACACCGACTCTTGACAAGGCGACTGTTGTGGTGCGCTTGAGCGCAAATGGCTGGGGAATGTCTACGGATGGTGGTAAGACCTGGAATGTCGGAGCACTGGTAGACGGCACTACGATCACAAAGATTTTAAACGCGATTGGCATCAATGCGGATTGGATCAACACGGGTGCGATCACAATAAAAGATCCTCAAGGCAATGTTATCTTTCAGGCAGATATGGACGCTAAAAGAGTGACAATGAGCGGCGAATCGGTGCAGATCGGAAAGTCGTCATTAAATGAAAAGATGGCTTCTTTGGAAAATGATGTTGCATTATCGCGAAATATGACTATGACGCTGACGAACGACTTTCAAACGATCACCACAAACGCAGACGGAAGTATACCGCCGGGAACGTTTCCTGATGTCAGCACACAGGCTATCGTTATGTACGGATCACAAGATATCACGAAAGAGTGTTCCTTTACGATCACGAAGTCTGACGCAGTATCCGGAAACTGGGACGAAGCTACAGCGACGTACACTGTCACGGGGATTACAGAAGACAGCGCATGGGTGGATATAAAAGCAACGTATCTCAGCACGCTGTCCGTCACAAAGCGCTTCGGCATATCAAAAATAAAGGCAGAAAGCGGAAGAACATACTTTATCGAGCCGTCCTGCAATGTCTTGAAGCGTTCAGCAGATAACACTATGTCACCTAACTTTATCGAATTTAAAGCATATTATCGTGATGGTACAAGCACTACAAGGACCGCTTACAACGGAAGGTTTGTAATCGAAGAGACGAAAGATGGCAATACCTGGACAACGTTGTATACCAGTTCTGCAGATGAAAATACGGTAAAACACTACTTGTATTCCATCCCTGTTGATGGCAGTTCGCAGGCGATCTCAGACAGCACTACGATGATCGGCATTCCCCGTGATGTTACTAACATCCGTTGCAGGCTCTATGCGGCAGGCGGAACAACTACACTAATGGATATGGAAAGCGTTGCTGTTGTCGTAGATGTAGATGCTTTGACCCACGAAGAAATCTTCGATCTTTTAACCAATAAGGGAATGATCAAGGGCATCTATAAAGAGGGAGATCAGGTATACATATCTTTCACTTATGCGAAAGGTGGAACGCTTGCATTAGGTGGAGTCGGGAATGGCAATGGAAAGTTAATAATTTTAGATGCATCTGGAAATCAGGTTGGCTATATAGACAATACAGGCGTCAATTTCGAAAAAGGTACATTCACCGGAATACTTAGTGCTACATCCGGGGATATCGGCGGATGGATAATCGATAAGGCAAACGGCACGTTAAAGTCAGCAAATGGAAAAATTGTACTGAATTCAAAAGACGACAGAATAACCATAAATGGTGTTCCGATACGCGCATATGGCAATGGAGTTATTATTGATGGCGGGCTCACTATTCGTACTGGGAGTGATGATTTTTCGGATGGCACAGATAGCTTTCAGCTCTATAATATCTCAACCCTTACGTCAGGAAATTACCTGAGATTATACAACAATGGAGTTTTCCAAAGCTCTTCATCGTCCAAACGTTACAAAGAAATCGGACAGGACATCTCAGAAAAAGATATTGATCCCTGGTACAATATCCAACCGGTATGGGCGAAATACAAAGACGGATATCTTATGAAAAATGACTCCAGAAACGGTATTGAGTTTCCAATGTTCGTTGCAGAAGATGTGGAAGAATATTTTCCACTTGCAGTAGATCATCTTGAAGATGGCAAAGCTGAAAACTGGAATGAGCGAATCATGATTCCTGCTATGTTTGCCATGCTGAAATTCCAGAAACAGAAAATCGATATTTTAGAAAACGAGATTACAGAGATTAAAAAGCTATTAGAAGAAAAAAAGGAGTGAAATGATAATATGGCGGATTCTATAAAAATAGAAGCAATAACAGATTTAGCAGAAGTTACGGCTCTCACAGATGAGGATCTTGTTTCTGTTCTTACAAATTCGGATAAGAAATTGAAAAAGCTCACTTTTTCGAATTTCATTTCTTTCCTGAAAAGCAGGCTTGGCATCAATGATCAGAAGATTCTTTGGACAGGACCGAATGCAATGGCTGCAGATCAGACGATCACTTTGAGTGAGGCTGTCAGTGAGCAAACGAATGGTATTGTAGTCGTGTTTTCCGCACAAGCGGACGGAACGGCGCAGAATTATGAATTTTCTTCGCATTTTATCCCTAAGTCATGGGTAAACAAGCATTCCGGGAACAGGCACATATTTTTGATGGCCAGCCAGACATTGGGATACATGGGAGTTAAGTGCTTATATATCAGAGATTCCAGTATTACGGGTGTTAGCTCGAACGTCACGGACGCCACAACGACAAACAGCGGCGTGAAAACGACAAACAGCCGTTATGTGCTCCGATATGTGATAGGAGTTTAATTGCGCCGGCGCAATTGCCGGAGAAAGGAAACAGAGATGGAAACAGTCATTTCAGCTTGTATCAGTGCAGCGGTAACTCTTGCGGTATGCCTGATTAGCAACAGCAGTCAGCAGGAAAAAACAAGGGCGCTGATGGAATATAAAATCAGTGAACTCACTGAAAGAGTAAACAAGCATAATAATACAATTGAACGCACATTTGAGCTGGAGCGCCGAATGGATGTCCAGGAGGAACAGATCAAAGTTGCGAATCATAGAATTGAAGATCTGGAAAGAAAAGGAGAATAATTATGGATGTAAAAGTATTAATGCAGTATGTAACTTATGGCCTGGCACTGATCGGAGTACTTGCCTTTCTTGTATCAATTATCGTACAGGTGATTAAGGAGATGCCTGGACTCAATAAGATTCCGACAAACATTGTCGCACTGGCTACAGCACTGATTCTGTGCCCGATGGCATTGATCATCTTATGTACATACTATAAAGTAACGATCGTCTGGTATTATATTGTAGCTTCTGTGGTTGGTGCATTTATTGTATATCTTGTAGCAACCGGTGGCTGGGAGCGAGTAAAAGATATCTGGGATCGTACAAAATATAACAAAGCTTCAGGGGGGCTGTCGCACTAACGTGCGGCAGCTCATTTTATATCCAACACAAAACGCCGG
>CAJLTE010000033.1 GCA_905209435.1 uncultured Blautia sp.
CTTGGAATGTCCGCACAGACCTTCCTCATTGATTATAAGATGCATAAAGCAGCCAATCTCTTGGTAAGTACCAGCTTGTCTATAAAAGAAATTGCAAATAATGTGGGCTATGAGGATCAGCTTGTTTTTTCCAAAGCTTTTAAGAAGAAATTTGGAATGAGTCCGAAGAATTATAAGACCCATAAAGAAATGATGGATAAATTTGATGAAAAGCAGGTAGACGATCCCGTGTGATCGTTCTGCCTGCTTTTCTATATTTCCAAAATATCCGCTTCTAAATTATTCTGCTGCTAAAACATAAATTCTGGATTCATAATCTGTACAAGGTTTCTCTTCCGCTGTCGGCTCACCGGCGGTGCAGTCTGTAGTAAGCAGTCCCAGATTCATCAGCTCATCTCCATAGTTCTCTGTTCCGTTATATTTGTTTTTGTAAATGAAATCCGGATCCAGTCCCTGCAGACGGACTCTGGTGAAATCTGCATTTACTACATTTCTCTCCCTGTACCAGAATACCAGTGCTGTCTTTTTGTCCTCACTGACAGTCATCCATGCAGTTTCATTTCCCTCAAAAGGACTTTTCAGTCTGTAGAATGTTCCAAACTGGATCAGTTCTCTGTATTCTTTCATAAATGCGATCTGCTCTTTTACCTCGCTGATTTCCTCATCAGACAATTTATTCAGATCCAGCTCATATCCGAAAGTTCCGAAATAAGCTACATTTGCTCTTGTATGTAACGGAGTTCTGCGATTCAGCTGATGGTTCGGCACTACGGAAACATGGCTTCCGATGGAGCTTACCGGATAACACATGGTTGTGCCATACTGTATTTTCACACGCTCTGCTGCATCTGTATCATCACTTGCCCATCCCTGAGGTGCATAGTAAAGAATTCCCGGATCAAAACGTCCGCCGCCGCTTGCGCAGGACTCAAAAAGGATCTGTGGAAACGCTGTATTTAATCTTTCATACAGATCATAAACTCCAAGAATATATCTGTGGAACACTTCTCCCTGACGTTCTGCCGGAAGTGCTGCAGAATAACATTCTGTGATGCTTCTGTTCATATCCCATTTAATGTAGGAAACTTTTGCCTCCGAAAGAATCTTATACATCATTTCATAAATGCAGTCCACAACCTCTTTTCTGGAGAAATCCAGAACATACTGGTTTCTGCCATGGCAGGAATGTCTCTCTGGTGTCTGCAGAATCCAGTCCGGATGTGCACGATAAAGATCAGAATCTTTATTGACCATCTCCGGCTCAAACCACAGACCGAATTTCATTCCCATTTCTTCAATCCTGTCTGCAATTCCCTTAATTCCACGTGGAAGCCGTTCTCCGTTTGCCACCCAGTCGCCAAGTCCTGCATAATCGTTGCTTCGTGCGCCAAACCATCCATCATCCAGTACAAATAATTCTACGCCACATTCCTTCGCCTTTGCTGCGATTTCCACCAGACGGTCTTCTGTGAAATCAAAGTAAGTAGCTTCCCAGTTATTATTCAGGATTGGTCTTGGACGGTCTCGCCAGTAGCCTCTGGCAAGTCTCTTCTGATACAATTTGTGGAAAATCTGGCTCATTCCGTTTAGTCCCTGGTCAGAAAATACAACAACTGCTTCCGGAGTCTGAAAGCTTTCGCCACAGTCCAGCTTCCAGTCAAAATTCTGTGGATGAATACCCACAGTGACGCGGGTCGTATCATGTGTATCCACTTCAGCCTGCATTCTGTGATTTCCGCTGTATATCAGACTGAATCCCATTACTTCACCGGCATTCTCTGTCGCTGACGGACGGCGCAGTACAATAAATGGATTATGTTCATGAGAGGAATTTCCTCTGATGCTTCCTACTGACTGGATTCCCTGCTCCAGCCTGCGTTCTTTCACATGACGTTCTCTGGACCATGCGCCTGAGAACTGCATCCAGACATAATCTTTATCCGGCAGATCCAGACTGAGACTCATTGCACTTAAAAGATGTACCGGTGATACCCCCTCGTTTGTAAGTCTGGCACTTCTGGTGATGATTCCTCCATGCGAGAAAATAGTATAAAGCAATTCCAGAACAATACCGGTTACTTTATCTTTCAGTTTTACACATAAAGTCTGCGCTTCTTCGTCCTTCTCCGTGTAAGTAGCCGGAAGTCCCTGAAGTTTTGGTTTACCATTAATGATCGTGTGACTGACATATGTAAAATCTGAAATTCTGCTGCCATTTTCCTGCAGGATTTCCACTGCCGGCTGGCGGTAATCGGAACTTCCATATACCGGATATTCCAGTTTCAGATGCTCCAGTGAAAATTTTCGGTTTTCTTCATATACGCAGGCAGTCATTGGCCTTTGTTTCATTTCAAGAAGATAGGAAAAGTCTTCTCTGTCATGAATTTTTTTGCCAAAATAGAGATTTCCAAGATGTCCGTTTGAAAGTACCGTCATAATATAACTGATGTCATTGTTGTATAAATGGAATGTTTTTGAACTTTCGTGATAAATAATGCTCATAATTCTTCCTTTCTATAGTAAGTAATTCAGGAAATACTACAATCAAAAGCAACCCCTTAATATTCATCTTATCTACAGTTATGTAGACTTACGATCAGGTATCCACCACGGAACTTTGTACTCTGATGGGCTCTAATGGGCTGGATTAAGATGTATTATTTTAGATGATTACTATGATTTCCTTGTCCTGCTTATTATAAAAAAGTTTTTCTTTATGTGTTATGGCATTATGTTCATTAAAACCCTCAAAATGTTATCGATTTATAAGTTTTTCCAGATCTTCTTTTGTAATTTCCAGCTTTCTGCGGTTCTCATTTCTGTAGTGTCTGCGAAACTGTGTAGGCGTTAAATCTGTTTCCTGTTTAAAAGCCCGGGTAAAGCGCTCCGCATTTTCATAACCGCACGACTTTCCTATAGATTCTACGGACAGATCCGTAAGTACAAGCAATTCTCTTGCTCTTGTAACACGGTATTTCTGCAAAAAATCTTTGGGAGAAATATGAAGTTCTTTCATGAAAATTGTATACAGATAGCTGCGGTTCACGTTTAAATGCTCTGCAAGTTCCTGTACGCCGAAGCCACTGGCATATTCATTTTTTATAAATGCCATGGCTTCTTTGATATATTCTCCATACCCGTTTTCTTCTCCATATTTCTTCTCTTTTGAATTGCCAAGATAGGCATCGATCACCACATCTTTGGTAAGAACTGAGAAGAAATCATATAATCGCCCCTGCAGATAATACAGATTTGAGGTAGTCATTTCTGTATGTTTCAGCATATCAAGCACAATTTTCTTTAATTCTTCCCCACTTTCTGAATGAAAGATCAACTGCTCGCTGTTTAATCCGATATCCCGGATATATTTTCCGGCATTGTTACCGCCTACTCCAATCCAAAGATAGCTCCACGGATCATCTTTATCTGCCTGATAGAATGTCTGTGTACCCGGTTCGATCAGAAATCCCTGGCCTGCAGTAAGATAATGTTTCTGCCCGGATGCCTGGTACATTCCCTTTCCTTTCACTACAAAGTGGATCAGATAATGTGGACGCGATGCCGGGCCATAGCAATGCAGCGGTCCGCATTGTGCGTAGCCGCTGTAGCTTAAATAGAACTCTTTAAATTTAGGTTCCTGTAATTGTAAGACATAAGAATCTTCCATAATTATTTCTACTTCCTGCTACTGTTTACCTCATTTTCTTATCTCTTAATCTTATAATGCCAGAGAGCATTCGTCAATCTTCTTTAGCTCTTCTTCAGTAAATGGTGCACTGTTTAACACTTTCAGGTTTTATTAATTTTCCATTTACTCTATTTTGTTAGTTTCCTGAAGTTTCTGCATCTCTTCCAACGGCATATCGAAAAAAGCAGCTATTTCCTGCTCACTTTTTCCATTTCTTAATGCTCTGTCTATTAAATTTTTCTGTCCTTTTATTTCTCCTTTTCTCTCTCCCCGTGCTTCTCCCAGCATTTCCGCCTCTTCTCTTATCTCATCAATCGCTGTACGCATATTCTGCTTCTCCTTTCTTTCATCTACATTCAGATTAGCATTTGTAAGCTCATTTAGCATCATCACTGTCTTAGTTTCCATTTCATGGAATCCTGAATCGTTTTCTATAACTTCTTTTAGTTTCTTTTTATCTTTTGAATATTTGAGAAATAATAAAACCTCTCTTAGATCTGCCGTAAAATCTTCGAATTCTTCATCATTCATTTCTGCCGGTGCGATCAGATTAATCTTATAATCCGGCACCATAGATAATAATTTCTCATCTGTAGTTTTGAACATCTCGTGTAGTCTTCTTGGTCCATCCCATTTGTCGGCTCCAAAATAAATCACAAGTGTAACAACCGGAATCAATATATCGTCCCTATAGAATCCTGACAAATATTCTCCTGCTGTTCCTTTCCTGCCTTCTCTTCGATGTTTTCTGGCTGTTTCATCTACCTGTGAAGCATATTCCAGTGCATCATATACCATATCTTTTACGGGCATTGCATAATGCACTTCTGACTGATTCTCCACACCCAGTAAGACATAAACCGCCTGCCCATCTTCCATTGTATGAAGAATCTTTAATTCATCCCTGTATTTCTGTATCGGATACGAAATCTTTCTTTTTTCATCATTCCCATACAGTACTGACAATTCTGTTGTATCTACTGTATGTAGCATCTCAGGATTTATTTTCTTTTTTCCCTGATAAATTAAATGATTGAATGCATCTGCGAATACTTGTGTATTCTTCATATAATCTTTCGTAAGATTGTCCTTTTTTCCCATATGATGATTCCTCCTGCGAACTGGGAGAAATCACTATGTAAATCTGCTCTCTGAAATCCCCCTGCTTTTTAATTGTGATAGTTTAAGCATTGAGATTTCCTGCTGATTGCCAGAATGGCAGAAATGCATATAGACAGGCTTTACACCTGACAGATAATAGAAATAAAATGCTTAAGTTGATATTAGCACAGTACGGTCTATTTTTCCAGTATTTCCTATAAGTTTATAATCTTTTTATAAAAATAAAAAGCCATTCCCAGTTTTTAACTGAAAACAGCTTTTCATTAATCAAACTTGGTTATATTCCCTTAAAACTAAAAGAGAATTCTATCTTTCCTTCTGCATTCAGCAGATATTCCGGATGGGTGTATGCGCCCCAGCTGTCGTCACCGCCGATTCCCATCTGGCCTTTGGCTACACGGATCACAGTGTAATGGATCTGCGGAAGTTCATATGGATGCATGGCATTTTCCATCTCGTGTGGAGTGTATGGAAGTGCAGAGAACATCATTGGTTCTTTATCCATTTCAAAGCGGATTCCTCTGCCTTTACGGTCTGTGATGGACGCCCAGCGTACTTCCTCTTTTGCGCCACATTCCTGCGGAACCATGTATTTTGCCATGTTATCCTCAACAAGGTTCTGGTAAATGCCAAGTTTTGCACCTTTTTTACGGTCTGCATAGGTTTCGGCTTCGCCCAGTCCGTACCATTGTACATGGTCATAGTCAGCATTAAACTTAAAGATCACACCAAATTCCGGCATATCACCAAGTTCATTTACAGGGTCATAAGTTAAAGTTGTTGTTACTTTTCCATCACCGAATACTTCGTAAGTGAGCTGACACTCACTGGCTGGTGTGGTTGGCATCAGATAAGTGAATGTTACTTTTACGGAAGTGTCAGTTTCCTCCGCCTGCGGTAAGGTAGATGGGCCATACGCACCTTTGCGGTATTCCTTATGGCTCAAATACATACTGGCGATTTTCCACTGTGCGTAGCGCATCTGCATGAGATTTCCACAGTCATTGTCTGTAGGTGCACGCCAGAAATTTGGTTTCGGAATTGCTTCGATCATCTCTTTGCCTGCATATTTGTAGGAAACAAGACCTCCGTTGAGAACGGAGAACATCACCTCGAAGTGTTCGCCGCGGACACCGATATTGTGTGTGCTTCGGATGATCTGTGGCTTCTGAGGAAGTTTTTCTGCAATAGTTTCTTCAACCTGATATACATACTGTCCAAATGCAATCTCATGACCTGCAGGTGCCCATACTTTGTCCTCTTTCAGATGGAAAGAAACGGTAACTGCATATTCTCCCGGATTCTCTGCTTTTCCAAATGGAAGTTTGTATTCTTTTTCGTTCAACGGCTCTACTGCTGTTTCCAGAGTCTCTGTGCAGATTACTTTTCCATTCTTTGCAAGTGTCACTTTGCAGTCGAAAGTATCTGTGTTTACAAACAGGTTCTTGTTGATCACTTTTACGCTATCTGCTGTCACTTCTGCTGTAATGTTCTGGTAGTTAAATTTCACTTCCTGCATCTTCGTGGATGCCTCGCGGTCACCACCGTAGGCGATTCCATTGCCACTGAAATTATAATCAGTCGGACGTTCTCCGAAATCTCCGCCATATGCCTGGAACTCTTTTCCGTAACGGTCTTTTTTATAAATGGACTGGTCAATGTAATCCCAGATAAATCCACCCTGATATTTCGGTTCCGTGTCTGTCAGGTCTGTGTATTTATGCATGGCCCCGCAGGAATTTCCCATTGCGTGAGTATATTCGCAGCAGATAAATGGCTTGCTGCTGTCTTTTGCAAGAAATTCTTTAATCGCTTCCACAGATGGGTACATCTGACTTTCCATATCGCTGGTATCATTGTAACTGCGGTCATGGAAAAGTCCCTCATAATGCACCAGGCGGGTCGGGTCATTTTTACGGAAAAGCTGAGACATTTCATAAATATCTTTTCCACCAAAAGATTCATTTCCACAAGACCAGATCAGGATCGCAGGATGGTTCTTGTCTCTCTGGTACATGGAATTTGCACGGTCGAGCATCATGTCCAGCCATTCTGGTTTATTATGCGGAACAATGTGCGTATAATCTTTTGTAATCTCTGCCACATCCCAGGAGCCATGAGATTCCAGGTTTGTCTCATCGATCATGTAGATGCCATATTCATCGCAAAGCTGATAGATCAGAGATGCATCCGGATAATGGCAGGTACGGATTGCATTGATATTGTTCTGTTTCATCGTGCGGAGATCTTTACGAAGTTCCTCTTCGGAAACATGTCTGCCGCTAACAGAGCTGAACTCATGACGGTTTACTCCCTTGAACACGATGCGTTTTCCGTTCAAAGTCATAATTCCGTTCTTCATCTCGAAACGGCGGAAACCGACCTTCTGCGGGATCACTTCCTGAAGACTTCCTGCTTCATCATAAAGTTCGATTGTAAGATCATAAAGCTGCGGATCTTCTGCACTCCATAACTCCGGATTATTGATTTTCCATGTAAAATGATTTTCTACTGTTCCACTGCATCTTGTTTTCTGTACATAAACTTCCTGAACATTGTCTGCCGAATTTTCTATTTCAGAGCCAGTTCCCATGAGTACTTTTCTTTCTTCCAGTACACACTCTCCATCTTTTTCAAGACTGAAAACAATACTTCCCTTTCCCCACGTTTTTACTTTCACTTCCAAATCTGCCACATCCAGATTTTCTTCCGGGATTGCACGGATCTGAAGGTCATATGCATGAGTATCCGGTACTGTGTAAAGATATACATCTCTGTAAATTCCAGAAAAGCGGAAAAAGTCCTGATCTTCACACCAGCTGCTGGAAGTCCATTTGAATACCTGTGCGGCCAGTTTATTCTGACCTTCCTTTACATAATCGGTTAATTCAAATTCTGACGGTGTAAAAGAATCTTCGCTGTAACCAACGAATGTTCCGTTCAGCCACAATACAAGTCCGCTCTCTGCACCCTGGAAGGAGATAAACAGTCGCTTTCCTTTCATCTGCTCCGGCACTGTAAAATATTTCACATAACTTGCCACCGGGTTAAATCTCTCCGGAATCTCGCCCGGATTGATTTCCTCATGGCCTTCCCACGGATACTGAACATTTGCATACTGAGGTGCATCATATCCTTCCATCTGGATATGTGCCGGTACATGAATATCATCCCAGTCATAACAGCAGTAATCCTCTTTCTCAAATCTCTGGATTGTGCTTCTGTAATTACGTGCATAATGGAATTTCCATAAACCATTCAGGTTCTGTCGGAAAGAAGTATTTTCTCCTTCCTGTATAGCAGCCTGCATCTCTTCCACATTTTTATAATATACATGATCTGAATGAGCTTCCATTCGGTTATCACAGAAATATTGCGGATCTTTTACTTTTGAATAGTCAAATGTATTCATCCTGTTCCTCCTCATCGTTCGTTTTCTTGCAGTTTTTGCTTCCCTTTGTAATTCCGATTATAACATCATCGTTTTTCCTATAGTTTGCATATTCGACTATATAGTGCTTATTTTCGGCCTTTATATAAATCTGCCATACACCTAAATTTTACATCCCTGCAATCAGATTTGCCGGCTTACCTACCATCCTTCTTCTGTCTGAATATCAAATTTAAGAAGCTGCTGCTCATAATTCTCTCCCCGTTTTCTCCACTCGGCAGGTGACATCCCAACCATCTTCCGAAAATTCCGGTTAAAAGTAGAATCTGCCGCAAATCCACATTCTGTGGCAATATCTGTAACGGACTTATCCGTTTTTTTCAGATATTCACATGCAGTCCGTATCCTTACCAGATTCACATACTCTGCCGGACTCATATGTACATATTTTGAAAAAAGCCTCCTGAAATGGGATTCACTCAGATGACAGTTCGCAGATAACCGTGCAATCTTAATGTTCTCCCTGTAATGGTCTGCGATATAGTCCAGTGTATCCGAAATAATCCGCATACTGCGGCTTTGTTCTTCATAGATCATCTCCTGTTCAGGAGTTCTGTTCAGCCGGGCAATCTGCACCAGCAAAGCCATCAGAATTCCTGCTGCCTCCTGCAGATAAAATTCCTTCTCATTACGCATAATATCCATAATCTTGATAATACACTCCGCAATAAACGGCTGCTCTTCTTCCTTCATAAACAACGCCCTGGAGTTAATCCTGCGTATCATTTTTTCTGCCTGCATCGGTGTCTCACAGTTTTTTCTCAGAAATCCCTCCACATCAATAAACAGATATTCCCATTTGCAGACTGTATTTTCCCTGCTGTTCGTTGTATGAGGAAACTTCTCCGGAATCACAGAAAACTCCCGTCCAGAAAAAGCCCTCTTCTCCTCATTCAGAGTAAGAATTCCCTGACCATAATAGCAGAACCCGACTTCCATAAAATTATGAAAATGCAGATCATCCACTCCCGTTCCATAATTCAACACCCACCGTTCTCCAAGAAGCGGCAGGATTGGGCTTCCTGCTGGCATATAATAATAGCGTAATTCTATTTTAGGTTTCCTTTTTTTCATGTTTGTTTACCCCAATCACTGTACTGCTATTCACAAATAATATTTATAATTTTACCATAAAAAAACAAAGTTCCAATCTCTTTTTATGTCTTCAATCTCAGCTACCAGTACCCAGCGCCGAAAAATAGTTTCTTTCATGTGCATTTGCAGGATACTTAGATATTCTTAGCTGCCAAAAATCTGCGTTATGAGCCATCAAGGTCACTGTCTGAGCGGCAGCGAGTTTGACCTTGATGGCTCATGGTTTTAGCAGATTTTGGGCAGCTTAGAATATCTTAGTATCCGAAACCGCACATGAAAGAAACTATTTTTCGGCGCGTCCCTCTTGACACACAAAAAAAGGACAGGCACTTCCCACCTGTCCTTTCATCATCTGTATCTTATTCGCTCTTAGCTTCCTTCTCTTCCATTCTGGAGAACACCATCTCATAACCATCATTACCATAATTTAATGAACGATTCACACGACTGATCGTTGCAGTGGAAGCTCCGGTCTTTTCTGAAATGTCAAGATATGTTCTTTTGTCCATCAGCATCTTGGCAACTTCAAAACGCTGTGATAAAGAAAGAAGTTCATTGATCGTGCATACATCCTCAAAAAAAGTATAGCATTCTTCTTTATCCTTCAGGCAAAGAATCGCTTCAAAAAGCTGATCCACAGCCTCTGTTCTGATCTTTTTACTCATTTTCCTGCTCCTTTAGAACCCTGTTCTTCTATTCTTTCAATTCTTCACTCGACGGACATATGTATTTAGAATGTCCGTATCATATTTCTGACAGTGATATTTTACCACGTTAAAACATAAGAAGCAAGCGTTTAACCATAAAGAAATCAGAGATTTTCAGATTTTATTAAAATAAACTCTCCATGAACAGTAAATCCTCTTCTATATCGACCATTTTCGACACATATCAGAATTTACGATTCACATATTTCCTGATTGCATCCACAGAACGATTCAGCACCAGCTCTTCCGGAAAATCCAGTTTTGTCAGCAAATCTCTGGCCAGATCAAACTCCCCGATCAACAGGTCAAAATGCGCATCACTGTCCATCACAACCGGAACCTGATACTTCATGCACAAATTCAGCATCACTGTATCATTCTCCACCGCATTCTCACGTGTACAGTCAGGATCCATAGAGTGATTATTCAATTCCAGAACCTTACCATATTCCTTTGCTCCCTGAACCAGAGCTTCATAATCAATCTCATATCTCCCATCATCCGGATGCCCGATAATATTCACATAAGGATTCTTCATCACATTCAGATACGCCTCTGTATTCTCAAGCTTAGATGCCGGCTTCATACACGGAGTATGCAGACTCGCGATCACCACATCCATACCAGAAAGCGTTTTCTCCCCCAGATCCACAGTCCCCTGCGAATCCAGAATATTCACCTCAGATCCCAGCAACAGCTGAATCCCATACATCTCCCTCGGCACAACCTTAAGATTGTGAAAATAAAACTTATGACAAGTCCCCGGCATACTCGGCGCATGCTCCGTAATCCCAAGAAGTTCCAGTCCTTTATCTGAAGCAGCCTTCGCCATCTCTCTCAATGAGCAATATGCATGACCGCTGGCTATTGTATGTGTATGTAAATCTAATACTGAATTGTACTTCATAATTAAATTCTCCTCATATCGTAAAATCTTTCCCTCACATTATACTTCCATCCCCCAACATTTCCAAGTAAATTTACACAGATAAAAAAGAATTTACACTGTTCAATAAACAGCATATAAAAATATTCTCTTTCTCTTGCATTTGCAGGATACTTAGATATTCTTAGTCGGCAAAAATCTGCGTTATGAGTAAAATGACACACTGTCTGAGCCGTAGGCGAGTTTGTGTCATTTTACTCATGCCTTTAGCAGATTTTTGGCGGCTTAGAATATCTTAGTGTCCGAAACCGCACGAGAAAGAGAATATTTTTATATGCGTCCCTTAATTCAAAAAAACAGAGCCTGCACTTTTTCTGCAAGCCCTGTCAAAAATTTCCATTTCAAGGAGGAATACAAAATTTTTATTTTACGATAAAGGATTTTCTCTTACTTACAACATCAAAGATAACTGCTGCCAGAAGAACAAGACCCTTAACAACTTTCTGAATATTCTGGTCAATACCCATAATACTCATACCTAAGTTCAAAACACCCATCAAAAGAGCACCAATAATAACTCCAGGAACAGTACCGGTTCCGCCATAAGCAGAAGCACCACCAATGAAGCAGGAACCAATCGCATCCATCTCAAAGTTTGTACCAGCCTGCGGATTAGCAGAATTCAGACGAGCCATAGTAACCATACCTGCGATAGCTGCCAGAAGACCCATATTTAAATAAGCCAGGAAATAAACCTTATTCGTATTGATACCGGAAAGCTTAGTAGCCTTCTCATTACCACCAACTGCATAGAAATAACGTCCTGTAGTTGTCTTGGAAGCAATGTATGTATAAATCGCAATAATAACAGCTACCCAAACCAGAGAGTTCGGAATACCTTTATACTGAGCCAGACGGAACATAAATGCCAGAACAACTGCACAGATCAGAACCATCTTAATCGCTGCGCCGCCAAAAGCTTCTACACTATAACCTTTCTTAGCACGGTCTGCACGATTCTTCATAACAAGTAAAACATAAACAATACAAACGATAATACCAACTGCAAAACATGTAACATTAAATCCTTCTTTTCCAAAAAAATCCGGAATGTAGTTATTAAACAGTCCCAGGTAAGCATCCGGCATTGGAGCCAGTGTCTGTCCCTGAAGAACTACGTTTGATAAACCACGGAATGCAAGCATACCTGCCAGAGTTACGATAAACGGTGGGATTCGTACATAAGCGATCCAGAATCCCTGCCATGCGCCGATTGCAATACCAGTGATCAGCATTACAAGCATTGTAAGATATGGATTCATATTATTGAGAACCATCATCTTACCGCCGACTGCTGCAACAAAACATACAACAGAACCAACAGAAAGGTCGATGTTACCACCGGTTAAGATACAGAACAACATACCTGTTGCAAGAATAAATACATATGCATTCTGAGCTACAAGGTTATTTACGTTCTGTGGCAGAAGCATAACACCTTTGGTGTTTGCCGTAAACATAATGACCACCAGAACCAGAACGATCACCATGGTATATTTCTTTAATACTTCTGAAAAACTAAGCTTTTTCTCCATCTTCTTTACGCTCCTTTTCCTGATTTTACGATCTTTGACATGATCAGTTCGGATGTTGCCTCTTCTTTGCTGACTTCTCCTACGAACTTGCCTTCATTCATGATATAGATCCTGTCTGACATTCCCAGTACTTCCGGAAGTTCAGAAGAAATCATGATAACAGATTTTCCTGCTGCAACCAGATCGTTGATAATACAGTAAATTTCGTACTTTGCACCCACGTCAATACCACGGGTAGGTTCATCCAGAATCAGAATATCCGGTTCTGCGAACATCCATTTCGCAAGAAGGACTTTCTGCTGGTTACCACCACTTAAGTTACCTACATTCTGCTCAACAGATGGACATTTTGTTTTCAGCTTTTTCCTGTATTCTTCGGCTACTGCATACTCTTTATCTGCATCGATCACCTGTCCATTGCTGATGCCTTTCATATTTGCAAGTGATGTGTTCATTTTGATGGATTTGGAAAGGATCAGTCCGTTTCCTTTTCTGTCCTCTGTAACATAAGCAAGTTTATTATCGATTGCTTCCTGTACAGTGTTCAATTTCACTTCTTTTCCGTTCATAAAGATCTGACCGGAAATCTTGGTTCCATAGCTCTTTCCGAAGATACTCATGGCAAGCTCTGTACGTCCTGCACCCATCAGTCCGGAAATACCCACTACTTCCCCTTTATGGATCTTAAATGATACATTATCTACTACTTTACGTTCTGAGTACAACGGATGATAAACAGTCCAGTTCTTCACTTCCATGGAAACAGCTCCGACTTTTACATCCGGGCGTTTCGGGAATCGGTCTGTCATCTCACGGCCAACCATACCCTGAATGATACGCTGCTCTGAAAAGTCATCTACTTTCTTATCCAGAGTCTCGATGGTTGAGCCGTCACGGATAACTGTGATCTTATCCGCTACATAAGAGATTTCGTTTAATTTATGGGAAATGATAATCGATGTCATTCCCTGTTCTTTAAATTTCAGCAGCAGATCCAGCAGTGCCTGAGAGTCATCTTCATTCAGAGATGCTGTCGGCTCATCCAGGATCAGGAGTTTCGCATGTTTCGCCAGTGCTTTCGCGATTTCTACCAGCTGCTGTTTACCTACACCAATATCCTTGATCAAAGTTCTGGAGGATTCCTCCAGTCCTACTATTTTCAAATATTTGTCTGCTTCTCCATAGGTTTCATTCCAGTTGATGGAGAAGGATTTACCTCTTTCATTACCCAGGTACATGTTCTCGCCGATGGTCATATAGGGAATCAGCGCAAGTTCCTGGTGAATGATTACAATTCCTTTTTCTTCACTGTCTTTGATTGTATTGAATTTACAGATTTCACCGTTATAAATGATGTTGCCTTCATAGGTTCCATACGGATAAATACCACTTAATACATTCATCAGGGTAGATTTTCCGGCACCGTTCTCACCTACCAGTGCGTGGATCTCGCCTTCTTCTACCTGAAGATTTACGTTATCCAGTGCCTTTACACCCGGGAAAGTTTTGGTGATATTCTTCATTTCCAAAAGTATCTTAGCCAATTTCTATTTCCCTCCCTTTCCATAACAAAGCATTTAAGTACGTCTTGGAAAGAAACGGAAATTTCTTCCAAGATAGATTTCTCTAAGATAGTTCTTCTTGTAAGATAAATACTTATTACTGATTAATACAGGCGGGAACTGCGCCCGCCTGTACAGTTTGTTAATTCTTATTATTTAATCTGATCCTCTGTATAATATCCGGAATCAATCAGCATTTCTTTGTAATTGTCAACAGTTACAACAACCGGATCGCAAAGGTATGTCGGGATAACGCCTGTGCCGTTGTCATAAGATTCTGTATCGTTGATCTCCGGTTCTTCGCCGTTCATGATAGCGTCAACCATGTTAACTACTGCAGATGCAAGAGCACGTGTATCTTTGAATACGGACATAGCCTGTTTTCCTGCTACAAGGTTCTTAACGTTTGGTGTATCACAGTCCTGACCAGTGATAATCGGATACTCTCCTGTGTAGGAAGCTGCAAGTGCGTTTTCTACACCAAGTGCTGTGGAGTCGTTGGAGCAGAGAACTGCGTCAAGGTTTGTTCCGTCAGAATAGTTACCAGCGATGATTGTATCCATTCTGTCCTGAGCTTTCGCACTGTCCCAGTTAGCAGTTGCAACCTGCTCGAACTCTGTCTGTCCGGATTTAACTACCAGTTTGCCTTCGTCGATGTATTTCTGAAGGACATCCATTGCTCCGCCAAAGAAGAAGTTACAGTTGTTGTCACCAGGATCACCTGTAAACAGCTCGATGTTGAACGGTCCGTCCTGATTGTCAAGGTCAAGTGCGTCTACTAAGTATTCGCCCTGTTTCTGGCCTACTTTGTAGTTATCAAATGTTGCATAGTATGTAACTGCATCTGAGTTCATAAGCAGACGGTCATAGGAGATAACCGGAATTCCAGCTTCTTTTGCCTGTTTCAGAGGCTCGCCAAGGCTACTTCCGTCGATAGATGCTACAACCAGAAGGTCACATCCGTTCGCTACCTGGTTCTCAAGCTGTGAAACCTGTGTGCTTACATCATTGGATGCATACTGAAGATCTACTTCATATCCAGCTGCTTCCAGCTCTTTCTTCATGTTCTCGCCATCCTGGTTCCATCTCTGAAGGTCCTTGGTAGGCATTGTAACACCGATCAGTTTCTTATCATCCGCTTTAACAGCTACACCCGGGATGACTACCATACCAGCTACCATTGATGCGCAAAGAATTGCAGATACGACTTTCTTTCTCATTGTAAAAATCCTCCATTTCTTTTTTACGTTTCCCACGTTTTCTTGATGATGTTACTATAGCACAGGGATATCTGGACATGGTTGGCAAGAAACAAGACATTTCGGGCAAAATAAAAAATGTCCTGTATGCAACAGGACATTTTTGTTACAAAAATATGCTAGTACATCAACAAGTTGACTTTTGAAACGATCCAGCAGTATCCTATTTAGTTATATTCTGCATTAAGATATACTTCATCCCTGCGATGGAACCCTCCATCTATAATAACTTCATCAATATTCTCTCTTGTTACAGCAGTCGGCTCAAGAACTCTTGCCGGAATATCATAAGTTCCGTCATTTACTTTCTCAGTCACACCGTCCAGTTCAGAAACCTCTTTTCCGCTTCCGATCTCTACCGCATATTGGGCCGCTTCCCGTGCCAGATCTTCTATAGACTTAAACGCGGTCATATACTGGGTTCCTTCTACAATACGCTGACAGGCTGCCAGATCACCATCCTGTCCTACTACCACTACATTTCCTGCCATCTGATTTTCGGCAAGTACCTGTACTACCTGGCTGGCAATATCATCATTTCCACACATAATTCCTTTCACATGAGGATATTTTTCCAATGCCTCCTCCATGTATCCAACTGCAAGTTCCGCAGTCCATCCGTCACAGTTTGCCTCATAAACCACATTCAGATTTGTATTTTTAATTGTATCATCAAAACCATCTTTCAGCATATGGACATTATTGTCTGACAAAGGCCCCTGGATCATAAAAATATCTCCGCCCTGCGGAAGTGCGTCTATCAGCGCCTGTGCCATGATCTCTCCTACTTTTCTGTTATCAAAAGATATGTAGAAATCCGTATTTGCATTATTAATCATTCTGTCATAAGAAATCACCGGGATTCCCGCGTTGTGTGCCTTCTGGATCGCATCGGAAAGTACTCCGCAGTCTCTGGCGATCACCACGATTACATCTACCTGCTTGCTGATGAAATATTCGATCTGACTGATCTGTTCGTTTGCATCTGCTCCTGCATCCTGTACATTGACATCTGCCCCCAGTTCTCTGGCAGTTGCCACGAATACATCCCTGTCACGGATCCATCTTTCAATGACAAAAGAATCCACGGTAAGCCCAATCTGTATCTTATCCTCTTCTTTTCCTGACGATTCAGTCTCTTCTGCTTCTGTTTGCTCTTCCTCTGGCTTAGAGCCGCATCCGGCCAGAAGCACCACTCCCATACAAAGCACCAATACTCCCAGAAACAGTTTCTTTATTCTGTTATTCTTTCTTATTTTATGTTTTCTCATCAGCCTAACCTCTCTCTGAACTCACTTGGTGTAACCCCCTCATACTTCTTAAAAATCCTGCTGAAATAATTCGGATCACTGTATCCTGACTGCGCACATATTTCTTTAATGGAAAGCTGCGAATTTTGCAGAAGCTCTCTGGCATTCTTCAGACGAATCTCTGTAAGGTGTTCAATAAAATTCTTGCCTGTTTCCTGTTTAAACAGTTTACTGAAATAGTATGGACTGATATCCACCTCTCTCGAAACATCATCCAGCGAGATATCTTTGCGGAAGTTTTTCTCAATATATGCTTTCGCTCTGTCTATAACACTGACAGCTTCCTTTTCTTTAGAGTTCTCCATCTTTGTACAGATTTCTCTTGTTTTGTCCAGAAACCAGTTGCGCAGACTCTCCATATCCGGACAAGTCTGAAGCTCCCTGATATATCCACGCCTGTCATTAATATTATATCTCATGGTTCCTGCAAAGAATGCCCTGCGTTCTGCATCCATTACAAGTTCCAGAATTTTTATCTCCACATCTTCTCTGGAAACCCCAGTCTGCCCATTCATCCATTCAAAGAAACCATTCGCACAGTTAAGTGCTCCTGCCACATCTTTTTCCAGAATGCGTTTCTGATACCTGCTCTCAAGATCTCTCGGATATTCCCCTTCGTATTTCTGTGCTACAGGAACATCCTCGATATGTACTACGTGGCTGGTACTCTCGCGAAGTGCCACAACAGCCTCCTGAAAAGACTCTTTCACGCTTCCAAGTTCTTTGACTCTGCCAATTCCACAGCGAAACATACTGTCAATCCTGTTCTCAAATTTATGCACCATATTTCTGGCTCTTGTAACAATGGCAACACGTTCTTCATAATCTTCTGTTGCATTTTCATATGGAACCAGCAGCACGATCCTGTTTCCCATAATTGGTCCAACCAGACACTCAAAGAAATCCTGAGCAATTTCACGGAATGTAGAATAGAATTTGTTTGCTTTCACACTTGCACCAACTGCATTACTCAGCACACCATTCTCCAGAGAATCACCAAATTCCACAACCATCATATAGCCATATTTCTGCTGAATATCCAAAAGCTGCGTATAATTATCCTGATAAGTAACAAAATCATCCTGCAGCAGTATATTGTTGATATACCCGCTCTCGATCATAGGTACAACTGTTTCCAGTTTCTCTCTGATACGTAAGTCATCGCTTCTCTTTTTTCGGGTCTTATCTACTTTCTCCATCATTTTCACGCAGGTTTCCAGGATAATTTTCTTATTTACAGGTTTCGTAAGAAACTCTTCAACTCCTAAACTCACTGCTTCTTTTGCATAGTTAAATTTGTCATATGCGGTAATGATCACAAAAACAGCGGAACTGTTGAACTTCTTTATTTCTCTGATTGCCTGGATTCCACTGATTCCGGGCATCTGAATATCCATGAAACAGATATCCGGCGGATATGCCTGCGCCAGCTCCACCACCACTCTGCCAGACTTCGCGCAATGAATCTCGCATTCGTTTCCATATTCGGATTCAATGATTGTCTTTAATGATTCCAACATAATACCTTCATCATCTGCTAACAAAATTCTGTACATTACTTCTCTCCCCAAACATTCTCTTTATTTCCCAGTTCTTTATGTAAGAAGTCAGGCTGATACTCGCAATTGGATCAGGTAGCTTGCCTGGTTCGGTTAAACCGGTATATAGATTACTACTTCTGTTCCCTTGTCCACCCCATCACTGTTGATCTCCACAAGCCCTTTTTCTTCATAATAAAGTTCCAGACGACTGATCACATTATTCATACCGATTCCTGTAGAATCGC
Organism: uncultured Blautia sp.; assembly: GCA_905209435.1. The sequence goes on from CAJLTE010000033.1 coordinate 18,462, forward strand.
CCTCTTCACTCTTGTGTTCTTTATTTCCTGACAGAACACTCTCTATCTGTTCCGGTGTCATTCCTTTTCCATTATCTTTTACACTAATGCGAATATAATCTGCATCCCCGGTAACTTTAAGATGAATCTTTCCTTCCCATTCAATATCACGTATTCCGTGATTTACCGAATTTTCCACAACAGGCTGCAGAATCATACTCGGAACCCGGACATTTTCCAGAGTTTCATCCACATCTTTACTGAAATGAATGTCACCTGCAAACCGGACATTAAGAATATAAATATAATTATCAACCGCTTCCAGCTCTTCTCCTAGAGTGGCATCTTCCTGTCCTTTCTTAACATTATATCGAAAGAAATCCGCCATCTTCTCCACAAAAATGCCTGTCTGTTCAGCATCCTCCATCATAGCAAGCTGTGCACCTGCATTCAGGGAATTAAACAGAAAATGTGGATTGATCTGAGACTGAAGATATTTCAGCTGAGCTTCTTTCAGGTGGTTTTCCATAAGTAGCTCACGCTCCATCATCTGCTGTTCTTTCTCCATACTCGCTTTCGTCCTCGCCATATACAGATCCAGATTCTCCACCATAGTGTTAAATGCTCTGGTCACCACGCCCAGTTCATCCTGTGCATCTGTATCATGCATCTTCACACGAAAATTTCCCTGTCCAACCAATTGCGCTGTCTCTGCCATATTTGAAAGAGGAATAAACATTTTTCTGGTTGCCAGAATAAGCAGGATCATTCCTCCTGCAACGATTACTATCATAATGATCGTATTGCTGATTTCCAGATAACGCATCACTGCGCGGAGCACAGAATATGTACTGGAATTTTCCTGAAACATCAGATTATTCAGTTCATCTATGGAAGACTGAATATATCCATAAAGTTTGGTTGCATCATCATATTTTCGTTTATATTTCTCCACATTTCTGCCTCGCTTGGCAGCTACAGTCTCTGCAGTACAGTCCAGATAAGTTTCTGACATTTTACGGATATTTCGTTCCAGGAGTTTTGCTGAATCATTGATATTTTTTTCATTAAGCTTCTCCAGCTGATTTCTGTATTTCGCTTCATTCTGGTAATAATCCAACAATACCTGCGAACTCTTTACCTTCAGATAGTCGTACATATTGTCCTGTACTTTCTCAAATACCTGAGAAAGCTCGGTAAGTTCTGCATTGCTGGCATATACGTTATCCATCTTCTGCATGGAATTGTTGATCCGTACATAGAAAATCATATTCATGGCAAACAGAAGTACCGCGATCATTCCCACTTCTATAACAATCTTGCTGACCAGAGAAAGGTCTTTCCAGCGAATCTGTTTCATTGTGTCTGCGCCTCCCTTCTCATCTCACGGACAGCATCTTTATCGAGGAAATTAATATCTACATTATAATAAGAATTTGTTCTCCCATCTTTCTGGTATTCTGTAAGAGCTTCAATACTGTATCTGCCAAGCTGGTCTGTGTCCACATCACAGGTAACAGAGATCACACCTTTTTCCACTGCAGTGAGGATATCTTCGGAACTATAGTATCCGATAATCGTAACCTTACCTGCCAGATTGAAGTCCAGTACTGCCTGACGCGCACATTCCGTAGTTTCTTCATCCATACATACCAGAATATCCGGCACCTTATCCTTCTGCTGAAAAATATCTGTAACTGCCTCTTCTGTCTCAAAAGTTCCTGTTGAGAGGAGGTTCTTCCCTGTAATCTTAATATCAGCTGCAGATCCGGCTTTTGCCTGAGCTGCATTGCTGATCTGAGTATAAATCTGGCTCTGATTCATATCATCAATATTCCGTTTAAGCAAAATAAGAATGCTTTTGGTATCTTTTGTCACGTATTCAGCAACTTTTTCTCCATAGGCACTGCCCAGCTGATAGTCACTGACTCCCACAAAACTCTGACGCATGCTGTGTACTGCATCACTCATAACTGTAACAACCGGAATCCCTTTCTGAACTGCTTCGTTAATTTTTGATTCCAGTCCTTGCTCTCCGCTGTACTGAAGAATGATTCCGTCTGAATTGGATGCAATGCTCATATTCATATAGTCGAGCTTATTGTAGTCGTTCTCTTTTCCACTGCCCCTCAGTTCAAGAATTGCATTATTCTTCTGCGCCCACTCCTGTGCACAATTATATACTGCCTGCCAGAAAGAGGACTCCGGACTGTCTACGATCATATCATACTTATACCTGTATACTTCGCCGTTCTCTTCCTGCTGACTGCTCTTGCCGGTCAACCCTTCATAATAGGCTTCTCCTGTCATATAAAAAATCAAAAAAATACCTGCTATTGCCAAAAAGACAAGCAGATTTGTCCGCTTCTTTTTCATTTCTTTCTCCATAAACTGTTTTCTAAATTCTTCTCTTAACCATCTGACTGTATTAGCAATCAATCTGTCAGGCGCTTTATCTATTATACAATAAATCGGTATGTTTTGCTTTGTTTTTTTCATATACTGTAACATAATGATCACTGTCCACACTCTGCTGCCCCGAAATATGCATGTCAAAATTTTATTGCAGCAGACAATATTCTGCCAAAAAATATTATCAAGGAGTCTTTTTCATGGAGCAAATCATAAAAATGATTTCAAAAACAAAAGCTGTCCTATTATGCATGTTCTTACTCCTGGTCCTGTTTTTTTCCGATACGGACAGACGTATACGCGCGCTTACTATGATCGCAGGCCCCGGCATGCTTTCTCTGGTAAGTCAGTCACTGAACGCCCCTTCGCAGGACTACCCCTTATACTTCCAGAATATCTCAAGTCAAAAAACTGTTTCCGGAGTTGAAACCATTACTGATATTTCTGCAAAGGAAGCCCCCAGAATTGCCCTGACCTTTGACGACGGGCCTAATGCCAAATATACACCAATTCTCCTGGATGGTCTTCGTGAACGGAATATTCATGCATCTTTTTTTCTGATAGGAGAAAATATCGAAGGAAATGAATGCATTCTTCAACAAATGCAGAAAGATGGTCACCTGATCGGTAATCATACCTGGGATCATGTACAGCTCAATAAGATTCCCGCACAGAAAGCACGTCTGGAAATCGAAAAAACCAATAATCGGATTTATGAAGCTACAGGTGTTTATCCCTCCTACGTTCGGCCTCCCTTCGGTGCATGGATCAAAGATATGGAACTGTCGGTCACCATGCTGCCAGTATTCTGGGATGTAGATACACTGGACTGGAAAAGTCAGAACATTGGCCGTATCCTTTCTATTGCAGAAAAAGAAGTCCACGATGGCTCCATTATCCTGATGCATGACGGTTATCAGACTTCCATAGATGCAGCCCTGAAAATTGCAGATCTCTTTACGCAGAAAGGGTATGTTTTTGTCACAGCAGATCAGCTTCTGGTTACATAAAAGATTTGCTTTTTCCCACCTGATTCGTTATACTAATATATAAACCTTGTGCAGAGTTTTCCGTGAAAGAATTGTTCACAGTTGATACCGGCAATTCACTTAAATGCTTTATCTGAATTCCTGCCCTGCGCATCATACTACACGTATAAAAAGGAGTATTCTAAAGAATGGACAGATTATTTAACATGGACAACAAATTCTTTACCGTCATGGGACGTGTGGCAGACCTTATTATGCTTAATGTGGTCTTTCTGATCTGTTGTCTTCCGATTGTTACCATCGGTGCATCACTAACTGCACTGCACTATGTTACCCTGAAAATGGCCCGCAATGAGGAATCTTATATTATCAGGAGTTTCTTTAAATCCTTTAAGCAGAACTTTAAACAGGCAACTATCATCAATCTGATCATGCTTGTCCTCGGAGCGATCCTTTACCTAGATCTGAATATCGTAAACTATTTCGGCAAACCTGTATCACAGATACTGTATATTCTTTTTATTGCTTTCGGTATCGTATACCTGATGGTTTTCCTTTACATCTATCCGGTACTTGCAAAGTTTTACAATTCCATCAAAAATACATTCCGCAATGCATTTCTGATGTCCATCCGCCATCTTCCATATACAGTTCTGATGGCAGTCATCACAATTGCACCTGTATCTGTATTTATGATCAAAAGTTTCCGTGTACAGTCCACTGTGATCATGCTTCTTATCCTGATGGGATTTGCGCTGGAAGCATTTATCAACGGACATTTTCTGGTAAAGATTTTTGATAACTATATTCCGGCAGATGCTGATACAGCAAATACAAAAGCTGTTCCTGCTGAAACAGCCTCCACATTAGAAACTGCTGACAGCACTTCATCCGAAAATACTCACAATGTATGAGAAAATGGGGTGAAAAGCCATATCATTCCCTTGACTATATGCTCAGAGAACGATTTGGCGAAAAAGTTTACAAGGTGACATTAAACGGCGGAATGTCATGTCCAAACCGTGACGGTAAGATTGGCACCCGCGGCTGTATCTTCTGCAGTGCAGGAGGAAGCGGCGATTTCGCTGCAGACGCGGCTCTTTCCATTACTGACCAGATTGAAAGCCAGATCAGCATTTTGTCACAGAAGAGACCAATTCACAAATATATCGCTTATTTTCAGGCATATACAAATACTTACGCTCCTGTCGGATATCTGGAGAAGATTTTTGCAGAGGCCATCTCACATCCGAAAGTTGTGGCACTTTCTATTGGTACCAGACCTGACTGTCTCAGTCCCGAAATTGTGGAGCTATTATCTAAGCTTAACCGTGTGAAACCAGTCTGGGTAGAGCTTGGGCTTCAGACAATTCATGAATCTACCGCTCAGTACATCCGAAGAGGATATCGGCTCGCAGTTTTCGATGATGCAGTAAAGCGTCTGCGGAAAGAGGGAATTGAAGTAATCGTACACACAATCCTTGGGCTGCCCGGCGAAAGCAATGCAGAAATTCTGGAAACCATGGAATACCTGAATCAGATAGATATCCAGGGGATCAAACTTCAGCTTCTCCACGTACTTCGTGGCACAGATCTGGCAACAGATTATGAAAATGGAAGGTTCCGTACTTATGAAAGAGATGAATACCTCTCACTTCTGATTGAATGTCTCGAACATCTGCGACCGGATATTGTTATACACCGCATTACAGGAGACGGACCAAAAGATTTACTGATCGCACCACTCTGGGCAAGCCGCAAGCGCGAAGTATTAAATATGTTGCATCATAAGATGAAAGAAGAACAGAGTTTTCAGGGTAAACGGTTTATCAGGAAGGATTTATCCTTTTCGTGATACAACCAACTCCCTAAACACTGCTTATTGCTTTTTGCAACTGAAGCAAAGTATTTACTTAATTTAGTTAAAATATGTTCTCTGCAACTTCATGCAAAGGAGGGAATCAATTGTCGACACCATTTACTATCTACAAATTAATCGTGTTATACATGCTCCAGAATACAGAGGATACTCTGACTAACTCACAGATTTCTGAATTTATCCTGGAGCGGGAATACACGAACTATTTCCATCTCCAACAGGCAATTTCCGAGCTTGTGGAGGCAGAACTGATCACCATGGATACACGTTCTAATACCTCCCACTACCGAATTACCGAGGATGGCAAAAAGACCCTCTCCTTTTTTCAAAAGGATGTCTCTCCTGAGATCAAACAGGAAGTCAGAGAATATCTGAAATCCACAGGATTCAAAGCTCAGGAACGTATCGTTACTCCTGCCGATTATTACATTACCAAACAGGGAACCTACTCTGTAAGATGCCAGCTCATCGAAAAAGGCCACTCCCTGATTGACTTAAACATTGCAGCACCAAACCTGGACGCAGCTAAATCTATCTGCCAGAAGTGGTCAACACACTATCAGGAAATCTACGGTAAAATAATGGAAGAGCTTTTATAATGCTCTTCCATTATTTTTTATCTGAATCTGTCATATCGTTTTCATTTCTGTTTTAAACAGTGTGACAAGCTTTACAAAAAATTACGAATACGTTATACTGAAACAAATATATGTTCTTACTTATATCATTTACATCATTCAAAATTGCAAGAACTGCCTGACAGCGAAACATTTCATGAATATCAACTCAAAGACAGAATACTTTTATCCCTGTCATCATTAATAATATCATTTATGGAGAACAAACTATGGATCTATTCGAATATGCAAAATCAAAAACTCTGGATCAGGAGTCACCTCTTGCATCCAGACTGCGTCCGACTACTCTCGACGAAGTTGTCGGTCAGCAACACATCATCGGAAAAGACACCTTATTATACAGAGCAATCAAGGCAGACAAACTGACCTCTGTCATCTTCTATGGCCCTCCCGGAACCGGCAAAACCACCCTGGCAAAGGTAATTGCCAATACCACAAGCGCTGAATTCACCCAGATCAACGCCACAGTAGCAGGAAAGAAAGACATGGAAGCTGTTGTCAAAGAAGCACAACAGAATCTCGGCATGTACGGCAAAAAGACCATTCTCTTTATCGACGAGATCCACCGCTTCAACAAAGGCCAGCAGGACTATCTTCTCCCCTTCGTAGAAGACGGAACCATCATCCTCATCGGAGCAACCACCGAGAATCCTTATTTCGAAGTAAATGCCGCTCTCATTTCCCGCTCCATCATCTTCGAACTGAAATCTCTTGAGATTTCCGAAGTCAAAGAACTTATTCTCCGTGCAGTCAACGATAAGACCAAAGGAATGGGAAATTATAAAGCACAGATAGACGAAGACGCCCTGGATTTCCTTGCAGATATGGCAGGCGGTGATGCCAGAAACGCCCTTAACGCCATAGAACTTGGCATCCTCACCACACCTCGAAGTGAAGACGGCCTCATCCACATCACTCTCGATGTAGCTTCCCAGTGTATACAGAAACGAGTCGTCCGCTATGACAAAAACGGAGACAACCACTACGACATCATCTCCGCTTTCATCAAGAGTATGCGTGGTTCTGACCCTGACGCTGCTGTCTATTACCTCGCAAAAATGCTCTACGCCGGAGAAGACGTCAAATTCATCGCCCGAAGGATCATGATCCTCGCCTCCGAAGACATCGGAAACGCCGATCCTCAGGCCCTTTGCGTAGCAGTAGCAGCTGCTCAGGCAGTAGAACGTGTAGGAATGCCCGAAGCCCAGATCATCCTCTCCCAGGCAGTCACCTACATGGCCTGCGCCCCAAAGAGCAACTCCGCAGTCAACGCCATCTTCGCAGCCATGGACTCCGTCAAACGCACCAAAACCACAGTCCCATCCCACCTCCAGGACGCCCACTACGGCGGCCATGAGAAACTCGGTCACGGCATCGGCTACAAATACGCCCATGACTATCCAAACCACTACGTAGACCAGCAATACCTCCCAACCGAAATTCAGGGAGAACACTTCTACGAACTCTCAGAAATGGGCTATGAAAAAACACTCAAAGAATACCAACACAAAATCAAAACCCAATCCTAACCAAATAAAAAATCCAGCAGAAATATTTTTATTTTACTTCTGTCTGGATTTTTTCTATATCTTTTCTTATTTCTACACAATCTTCTTACACATCCAACATTCCGCAGGGATTTTGCCAAAGTCAAAATCCCCAAACATCCCCACCCCTTCCCTCTTTTAATATCCAGTGCAGAAAAATAGTTTCTTTCATGTGCATTTGCAGGATACTTAGATATTCTTAGCTGTCAAAAATCTGCGTTATGAGCCAATCGACACACTGTCTGAGCCGCAGGCGAGTTTGTGTCAATTGGCTCATGCTTTTAGCAGATTTTTGGTGGCTTAGAATATCTTAGTGTCCGAAACCGCACATGAAAGAAACTATTTTTCTGCGCGTCCCCATTAAAAAAGCAGCCCCTCCAAAAGAGACTGCCTTTCATAACGCTACTATTTAATTCCCATAACTTCCATCTGCGCCAGAATCGCATCCACACATTTATCAAATCCTAATTTTCCAGCATTCAGACATAAGTCATAATTAGTCGCATCGCTCCAGTCCCCACCTGCAAATTTGCGGTAATAGTCCTGCTTGCGTTTATCATCCTTATGAAGAAACTTCTCAATCTCCTCATCACTTCCACTGATCTTCTCCCGTGACTGCTCCATACGGAAATCCCACGGTGCATGAATAAACACTCTCAGAGTATTCGGCCTGTCCTTAAACACATAATTCACACAGCGTCCAACGATCACACAGGACTCCTTCTCAGCCAGATCCGTTACAACTTTCGCCTGATAATTAAAAATATTCTCATCAGAAACGAATCCCTTCTGATCCGGTGCGATCAGATCCCCTTTATATAATCCGGTCTTATTAAACAGAGACGGCTTCACACTGGAGCCTTCCTCCACCTGTCCAAAAATCTTCACGTCAATTCCACTCTCATCAGAAGCCATCTGGATGATCTGTTTATCGTAGAAAGAAACTCCCAGTCTCTCTGCCAGCATCTTTCCAACAGTACGTCCGCCGCTTCCATACTGTCTCGCAATAGTAATTACAAAATTCTCCATAAAAAAAGTCCCTCCTTACCAGACATATACAGCATCAGGGCCAAAAAGTATTTTGACCCTGATATCTATATCCTTATTTTACCACAAAACACGCTCTGTGGCTAAACTCTTTTCTTATTCTCCAAGATAAGCTTTCTGTACAGACTCATCATGCAGGAGATCGCTTGCCTTACCTTCCAGTGTAATTCGACCAGTCTCAAGAACATAAGCTCTGTCTGCGATAGAAAGAGCTTTTTTCGCATTCTGCTCAACCAGCAGAACTGTTGTGCCGCTCTCACTGACTGATTTAATAATATCAAAAATCTCATTAACAAAGATTGGTGAAAGACCCATGGACGGCTCATCCATCAGGATAATCTTCGGCTGACTCATCAGCGCACGTCCCATGGCAAGCATCTGCTGCTCACCGCCACTTAAAGTACCCGCTGTCTGATTCTGACGTTCCTTCAGACGAGGGAAACGTTTGTAAATCATCTCAATCGTAGATTCAATCTCATTTTTATCAGATCTAGTAAACGCACCCATCTTCAGATTCTGAAGAACAGTCATATTGGCAAATACACGTCTTCCTTCCGGAACATGTGCCATCCCCATAGTTACGATCTTGTGTGCCGGAACCTTTGTAATATCCTCACCATTATAAATAATATGTCCTGATTTTGCACGGAGAAGTCCGGTCACTGTATGCAGAGTAGTTGTCTTACCTGCACCGTTAGCACCGATCAGAGCAATAACCTCGCCCTCATTTACAGAGAAAGAAACACCCTTCAATGCCTGAATCATTCCATAATAAACCTGTATGTCCTGTACTTCCAGTAATGCCATCTGTCTCTCCTCCTATTCTCCAAGATATGCCTTGATAACTTCCGGATCATGGAGCACATCTGAAGTCTTGCCCTGTCTCAGAACATGACCGAAGTTCAGTACAGTCAGCTCCTCACAGATACCTGAAACCAGCTTCATATCATGCTCGATCAGAAGAATGGTCATATCAAAGTTATCACGAACAAAACGGATGGTATCCATCAGTTCCTCAGTTTCATTGGGGTTCATACCTGCAGCCGGCTCATCCAGAAGAAGAAGCTTCGGCTTTGTTGCCAGTGCTCTGGCAATCTCCAGCTTTCTCTGTTTACCATAAGGAAGGTTGGATGCAAGGATATCTGCCTCTTTGTCCAGATCAAACACTTTAAGAAGCTTCATTGCTTCCTCATTCATGGTTTTCTCAACCTTAAAGTATTTCGGAGTATGTACAATACTTGTAAAAAGACTGTATTTATCATGATTGTGAAGTCCTGCCTTTACATTGTCCAGCACACTCATCTGATGGAACAGACGGATATTCTGGAATGTTCTGGCGATTCCCGCCTTGTTGATATCAATGGTACTCTTTCCGGTGATATCCTGTCCGTCCAGATTGATGATTCCCTCGTCCGGCTTATACACACCTGTAAGAAGGTTAAAGATTGTAGTCTTACCGGCACCATTCGGACCGATCAGACCATAAAGCTGTCCTTTCTCGATGGAGACATGGAAATCATCCACTGCATGAAGACCGCCGAATGAAATATTTAAATGATTTACTTCAAGCAATGCCATAGCTTATGCCTCCTTCTTTTTAAATCTGCTGAAAAGACGCTCTCTCATTTCGATTGCCTTAGGTGCCCAGTTGATCAGCATCATAACGATCAGTACGATCGCATAGAACAGCATACGATAATCGCTCAGTCCACGAAGCAGCTCCGGAAGCAAGTTCAGGATGACTGCTGCAATAATGGAACCGCGCATATTCCCGATACCGCCAAGAACTACGAATACCAGGAACATGATGGACATGTTGTAACCGAAGTTCTTAGGAAGAGCTGTTAAAGTTGCAAGATTATGAGCATAAAGCACACCGCCGATACCGGCTAAGGCTGCTGAAATTGCGAATGCTTTCAGTTTATATTTTGTAATATCAATACCGATAGATTCTGCTGCAATACGGTTATCACGGATTGCCATGATCGCACGTCCGTCACGGGAATTGATCAGATTCAGAACTACAAATAAGGTAACCAGAATCAAAACTACACCAATCGTAAAAGTTGACTGTCTCGGTGTACCAGTGATACCCATAGCTCCGCTAATGATCATTTTTCCGCCTGGTTCCATTCCAAGAGACATCTGGTCTTTCATGGAAAAATGGATTCCGTTGCTGTCGATTCCTACATAAAGTACGTTGATGATATTCTTAATGATCTCACCAAATGCCAGTGTTACGATTGCAAGGTAGTCACCTTTCAGGCGAAGTACAGGGATACCGATCAGGAATCCGAAGATACCTGCACATACAGCTCCGATGATCAGAGCAATAAAGAAACGAAGTCCTGCATTTGTAAAAGTATCCATAGTTGCCTTTGTAAATGCCGCACTGGTAAATGCACCAATACACATGAATCCTGCATGACCAAGGCTAAGCTCACCCAGAATACCAACTGTCAGGTTCAGGGAAAGAGCCAGGATAATATATACGCAAAGAGGTACCAGCAGACCCTGCATCAGGTTGGAAAGCAGATTTCCTGCGATCAGTCCCTGTACAATGAGATATGCTGCAAGAACCATTCCGTATGTAATGAGATTGCTTTTTGTTGTTTTGTTTAATTTCTTCTTTTCCATGTCTGCCACCTCACACTTTCTCCTGAATGTTCTTACCAAGAATACCGGTAGGTTTCACAACCAGAACTACAATCAGAACACCGAATACAATGGCATCTGCCATCTGTGAAGAGATATACGCTTTACCAAAAATCTCCAGGATACCCAGAACAATACCACCGATAAATGCACCAGGGATAGATCCGATTCCACCAAATACAGCTGCAACGAATGCCTTAATACCAGGCATGGCACCTGTATATGGTGTCAGTGACGGATATGCAGAGCAGAGAAGCACACCTGCGATTGCTGCAAGACCGGAACCAATTGCAAAAGTAATGGAAATTGTCTTGTTTACATTGATACCCATTAACTGGGCTGCACCTTTATCCTCAGATACAGCCAGCATCGCCTGTCCTGTTTTTGTCTTGCTGATGAAAAGCATCAGACCTGCCATGATCAGGATACCGCCAATGATGGTTACAATGGTTACACCTGTGATCACGATAGATCCGCCTGCAAGTTTCAGGGATGGAAGATTGATTACATTACTGAATGATTTAGTATCTGCTCCCCAGATCAAAAGAGCTACGTTCTGAAGCAGGTAGCTGACACCGATAGCAGTGATCAGAACAGCAAGAGGTGAAGCTGCATTACGAAGCGGACGATAGGCAACACCTTCGATCACAACACCCATGACTGTACAGATGATGATGGACAGCAGGATAGCTAAAATCGGGTTTAATCCCATGCCACTGACTGCGACATAAACCACATAGGAGCCGACCATGATAACATCTCCATGAGCGAAGTTCAGCATTTTAGCGATTCCGT
>CAJLTE010000034.1 GCA_905209435.1 uncultured Blautia sp.
AGGCTAGACCAAGCACACTGAAAGGTCAGTATTTAAAGAGCGTTGTTATTGCTCCTACAATGGGACCTGGTGTGAAGATCAACCCAATGAAATTAGCATAATAGATTTTAGCAATTTAGACTCTCGGAGATTTCTCCGGGGGTCTTTTTGCGTTCCTTTTTGGGGATAAGGGACGGGTGGGAAAATATTTCGTTTGGGGCACGGCTTCGGAGGCAGGAATACTAAGCTTCCGGAAATTTGCTAAAAGCATGCCGGAAAAATTCAAACTCGCTGCGCTCAGACAGTGAATTGTTCCGGCATAACGCAAATTCCCGGAAGCTAAGTATTGCTACACCTCCTGCAGATGTGCCCCAAACGAAATATGTTCCCACCCTGTGTATCGGCATAGGTCTCGCGAAATGGTTGTGGGGCGATGATGGATTATGGTTTGATGAATAGATATGATATAGATGTGAAAGGTCATTGGAGGATATGAAAGAAAGGCATTACAATATTGGTGAGGAGTGTGTTATAGTAGGGGGGATGAATTAGAGGTTAGTTAGATATATTTATTGTATGCTATGCAATGATATAGAAGCAGACAGGAGGAGTTAGTTTGGCAGCTAGGAGACGTGGAAAGAAGAAAAGTGGGAGAAGTTATGCGTGGAGATACCGGGGCAGGATCGTGGCGTGTGTGTTTGTTGAGGTGCTTATTATCTGTGCGCTGGTGATCATGATCGGATGGAATAAGGGTGTGAAGGACTGGTTTGCGCAGTTTGAGCAGCCGGTTCTGAAGGAAGTGGATATCAGTGGGATTAATAGTCCGAATGCGATTCTGATGCAGGCGCGGGGTGGTAAGATTCTTGGAGAGATTAATGGAGATGAGAGGATTTATCCGGCTTCTATGACGAAGATTATGACGGTGATCGTTGCGATTGAGAATTTGGATAATCTGGATGAGGAGATTACACTGACGGATGAAATGTTTGCGGGATTATATGAGCAGGATGCGACGCAGGCAGGTTTTCAGCCTGGAGAGAATGTCAGGGTAATCGATCTGCTGTATGGTGCTATGTTGCCGTCAGGAGCTGAGTGCTGTATTGCGCTGGCGGATACGATCAGTGGTTCTGAGTCGGATTTCGCGGAGTTGATGAATAAGAAAGCTAAGAAGCTTGGGATGGATAATACGCACTTCTGTGATTCTACAGGGCTGCATAATCCGGAGCATTACAGTACGGTTAAAGATATTGCGGTGCTGATGAAGTACTGCATTAAAAATGATACGTTCCGTGAGATCGTGGAGACTTCCAGACATTCTACAGGGGTTACAAATATCCACCCGGATGGAATCACTTATTACAGTACAATGTTTAAAAACCTGTCCGATCCGACAGTCACAGGTGGAAAAATCCTTGGCGGCAAGACCGGTTATACCAGTGAGGCAGGACATTGTCTGGTAAGCTTTGCGGAGATTGAGGGCAGAGAGTATATCTTTGTTTCTGCAGGAGCTTCCGGGGCAGATGGAAATACCATTCCTCATATTCAGGATGCGGTGACTGTTTATAACAGGGTTGGTGCGGCGATTGAAGAGAAGATGAATGATAGTAATAAATAAAATATCCACTTATAAGTAAGTAGTGCTGTAAGCCACCAGACAGTTATTGTTTACTCCGGGTCCGGTAATACCGGCCATCTGCGAGGGCAAATGAGCAAGTAGTAAAGCGGATTGCGAATATCCGTTTGACTAGACGTATTATGATAGATGTGATATAATCAGTTGCATACTAAAGAACGATACGGGCTACAAAGGAGGTGGAACTGGTGACGGACAGACAAATACTGGAAGCTGTTTTAGCAGAGGTCAAAGGGCTTGGAACTCGAATGGATCGAATGGAAGAACGTCAGGAGCGTTTTGAGGAAGAGACCAGAAATAACTTTGCAGATATCAGATTACATCTGGAGAACATAACAGACAAGAATATTTCTATTCTTGCAGAGAATCATCTGAATCTTATCAATAAGATGGATGTGTCAGCTACATGGATGAACAGGATAATGATTAATGAGGTTAAGATGAATGCTCTGACAGATCAGGTTGCCAGACTTCAGGCGAAATGCAGTTAAACTTCCAATAATGAAAATACGAACGGATAAAGAAGGAGCTATCGGTTAAAACGAAATTGACCGATAGCTCCTTAACGTTCTTTACGGAAAAAATGTTTTGTGTTATGATGATTTGTATTTGGATAGGATGGAATGAAAGAAAATGAAAGAAAATTTTTTTACAAAAGATAAGAATTTTTATAAGACATTTTTTCGACTGATGCTGGTTGTGGCGCTGCAGAATCTGGTGGCGTACAGTGTGAATATGCTTGATAATATGATGCTTGGAAGTTACAGTCAGAATGCATTGTCCGGGGCGGCAACTGTGAATCAGATATTTTTTATGGTAAATCAGCTGGCACTTGCAATCGGAAATGCATTGATCGTTATGAGTTCTCAGTATTGGGGAAAGAGAGATACACATACAATAAAGAAACTGACAGGTATAGCTATGACGTGCAGTGTGGCGGCGGCTGTGATTGTAGTGCTGGTATGCGCGGTCTGGCCGGAACAGCTGTTGCGACTGTTTACAACATCACCGGATATTATTGCAGAAGGAATGACATATCTGTCAATTTTGAAATGGACGTTTGCATTGTTTCTGATCAGTAATCTACTTATATCTATGCTCAGAAGTGTTGAGACAGTGCAGATTTCTTTTATTATTTCAATCGTCTCACTGATCGTAAATGGCGGGATTAATTATACTCTGATATTTGGAAATTTCGGATTTCCGGAAATGGGAATACAAGGCGCTGCCATAGGAACACTGACAGCCAGAATTCTGGAGTTTCTGATCGTCATTGTATATGTATTGAAGATTGATAAAAAAGTACAGATTTTTCACGGTGGATTACTGCAGGAAACTTTTTCGACAGTCAGTCGTGGACTTTGGAAGAATTTTGTTAAGGTATCGTCTCCGGTTATCGTTTCAGGAATGCTCTGGGCGGTTTCTGTTCCGATGCAGACTGCGATTCTGGGACATCTTTCCGCAGATGCAATTGCCGCAAACTCAGTATCTACCACATTTTTTCAGTATTTAAAGGTTATTGTAGTAGCCATTTCATCTGCATCATCCGTAGTGATCGGAAAGACCATCGGTCAGGGTGACCGAAACAAAGTCCGGTCTGTAGGCAGAACGTTGTCGGTGATTGATATTTCTATAGGTATTGTTCTGGCGATGATATTGTTTGTACTGCGAAAACCATTATTGTCCACGTACAATCTGACAGCGGAAGCAACAGTGCTTGCAGACCATCTGATGATTATTATGAGTGCAGTTATGGTGGGAATGTCCTATCAGATGCCTGTTTCTGTTGGTATTATCCAGGGCGGTGGTGATACGAAATTCAGTATGTACCTGAATCTGATCTCTACATGGGGAATCGTTATGCCTCTGTCTTTTATGGCAGCATTTGTCTGGAAACTGCCGGTAGAATGGGTAGTAGTAGCGGTCCAGTCAGATCAGTTCTTTAAATGCATACCGGTATTTCTGAGATTTAGAAGTTATAAATGGATCAGGAAGCTGGCATAAAAAGGGGGAAACCACTTTCGTGATTTCCCCTTTTTAAAGGTCTTATTTCATGCGAGTCTATGTTGGAAATTATTCTCCAAAGTATCTCTTAAGCAGACCAGCGAATGCTTTTCCGTGTCTTGCCTCGTCGCGAGCCATTTCATGAACTGTGTCATGGATAGCGTCAAGGTTAGCTGCTTTTGCGCGTTTTGCAAGGTCAACTTTACCAGCTGTAGCGCCGTTTTCAGCTTCTACACGCATCTGAAGGTTTTTCTTTGTGCTGTCTGTTACAACTTCGCCTAATAATTCAGCAAATTTAGCAGCATGTTCTGCTTCTTCATAAGCAGCTTTCTCATAGTATAAACCAACTTCCGGATATCCTTCTCTGTGAGCTACTCTGGCCATTGCAAGGTACATACCAACTTCGGAGCATTCACCCTGGAAGTTTGCTCTTAAATCTTCGATAATATCTTCGCTGACACCCTGAGCAACACCAACAACGTGCTCAGCTGCCCATGTCATTTCTTCGCCCTGTTTGATAAATTTGTCTGCAGGTGCTTTACATACTGGACAGACTTCCGGAGCGTTCTCGCCTTCATAAACATAACCACATACACTACATACCCATTTTGTCATAATTAAGATCTCCTTTTCTTTTTGATAAATTTATTAACTGGATGCCAGAGAAAAATTTGATTATTTTGGCATCATTTTGTTTCTGTTGCTTTCCGCTTGTGCGGTAGAAAAAGTAACTTTTTGATAATAGTAATCATTACTGTTTTCTATGAACTTAGATTACCATACTTGATTGAAAAAGTCAAGTTTTATTTTATCTTTTTTGCAACTTTTTATCATTAATCGTATAGATAAAAAATTGCGTTCATCTTGACATTAAATATGGCAGGTACTTTGGAGAATAACTTTAGTTTTTATCAGAAGCATTCTCAGAAGTATCGGACTTATTTGTTGTTTCTTTTAAACAGTCTTCGCATAGTCCAAAGAATCTGGCACTGTAATCCGTAATCTTTCCGCCAAAGTTTTCACCTGCAAGCTCCATAATGTGGTGAATCTTCTCATTTTCCAGGTCAATGATCCGCTCACATCTGGTACACATAAAGTGACAGTGTCTCTCGGTCCGCCCGTCAAAGTGATCTGCTCCGGCGAAAGAGGAAAGCTTCTTGATCTCTCCCAGATCAGCCAGCAGAGATAAGTTGCGATATACCGTGCCGAGGCTGATATTCGGGTAGATAAGCTTCATATTCTCATATACCACATCAGCAGTGGGATGATCTGTCCTGTTTCGCAGAAATTCTTTAATAGATTCTCTCTGACGGCTGTATTTCAGTGTCGCCATGGTATTCCTCCCTTCTCTGAATTGCAGTAAATCTGATTGCTTATTTAATAACAATAATCATTACTGATATTGTTACTATACAATACTTGATTAATTTTGTCAAGATATTTTACGGAAAAATAGAACAAATACTTTTGGGTTTCAATTATAAATAGGAATAAGTAATTATTCGCTTGTGAGTAAGTAGTAAAGAAGCTGTTTTTTATAATATGAAAATATTTTAATAATCTTAAGAATTTATAATAAAATGTCTGCTTCTAAAAGATATAATAAAGACAGCTAAGGGAGAGGGACAAAGAAGCGAGACAGAAATAGCAGATTAAAATTACTAAAAGCTGTAAAGAAACAGAGAAGCAAAAACAAATAAAAAATTGGGAGGTTTTTCATTATGAAAAGAAAGGTTGCAAGTATTTTTCTGGCGGTAAGTTGTGTAGTATCCACTATGGCAGGTGGGGTAAATGTTATGGCGGCTGAGAAACCGCAGTCATTGTGTGTAAGTTCTTACAATTATATTATGCGAAAAGAGAGTACTTATGTCAATCGAAATAATTCGACAAAAGAGTAGGGGATATTGATGACGATGTATTAAAACTCTTGTACACACAACAAATACAGGATATAATATTACAAATAAAACACTTTCAAAAAAGGGGGAGCCTATATGAATCAAACCAAAACAGTTCCACTTTTTTACAAAAGAAAAACAGCAGATCAAAAAAGAGAATGGCGAGTATGTATTCAGGAACCATTTGAGAATTGTGAAAAAATCTATCCTATACAACAGAAAAAAGTAAAACAAATGATAAACAATATAAAAGAAGACTCCAATGTAGAGAAAATAGTTGTATTTGGGTCAAGTGTACAGGATACATGTCATGTGGGAAGTGATGTGGATTTTTATATTGTATTGAAACAGGATCAGAAAATTGCTTTTAAAGAAACGCTGTCATTTATATATGATATATGGACAAACTATTCGGTAGATTCCCGTATGTATGAAGAAATAACAAAGAAGGGGGTTACTGTATATGAGCGAAACATTGCTGGATAAAGCGATAAGTAATTATAATGTTGCTGTTATGATTCGAAATCAAATGGGAAGTGACGAAGCATATTTAAACTATATCGGTTATCATTTACAGCAGGCAGTAGAACTAAATTTGAAATATCAGTTAGAGATGTCAGGAATTGAGTATCCTAAAACACATGATATAGATCAGTTATTACGGATAGGAAAAGAGAACAGCGCAGACCTTTTGGTAACAGAATATATAGAAGATCATAGTGAAATGTTTTCTCTATGGGAGGCAAGAACCCGCTATGTATTAAATTATCATTTAGAAGAACGAAAAATTGATGCAGCACTAAAAGGAGTAAAAGAACTTCTGGATAAGACATCAGAAATATAAAAGCAGACAACTTCAATGTGGGTTTACAAACCCACCGAAATGTGCTATATTTTCCCTATAACAGGAAATAACTATTTCCTATAACCAATAGCGTTCCGCAATCACAGAGCGAACCGCTGTCACGAAATAACACAAACTCATTGAAGAAGAGAGTACATCTGCAGACTGTATTACAGAGAAATCCCCACGGATGATAGCTAATAAATTCCAAGGCTGAGAGGGACATACAAGGAGCAGATCGAAGATGGCTTCCGAGAGGCACTGCTGAGAGTTAACAGCTTTAGGCAGCGACAGGCACGCCTGTTACAGCGTAGAGGTATCACAACGTACCTCCCAAGGTTTCCCCGCGCGAGCCCGGAAACGAACAGAAGTGGTAACACGGGTAATACTCGTCTTCTCAGATAATCTGAGGAGACGTTTTTTATGTTATAGGAAATTACTCTGTAATGTTCCTATAACAAAAAAAGCCCTCCGGGCAGGATCACACTGCGACAGAGAGGAATTATTTCCCCCAACACCAGTTCCTTCCTACCATGAAGAATTTATGTTTTTCTTCCATAAATAAGGAGCAGTTGTTACCATTTTTAAACACCAGCTTCGGAAAATATAATTGTTTTCTGTGCATTTGCAGGGAGTGTAGCAACTCTTAGTGCCTGGAAATCTGCGTTATTCGAAAAAAATCTCACTGTCTGAGCGAAGCGAGTTTGAGATTTTTTTCGAATGGTTTTAGCTGATTTTTAGACACTTAGAGTTCCTAACTCCCGAAACCGCACAGAAAACAATTATATTTTCCGGAGCGTCCATACTCAAAAAAAGGAGACTAAAACTAATGGAAAAACAGAAATACTACATCACCACCGCCATTGCCTACACATCTGGCAAACCGCACATCGGCAATACCTATGAAGTAGTCTTAGCCGATGCCATCGCCCGCTACAAACGTCAGCAGGGATACGACGTATTCTTCCAGACCGGAACCGACGAACATGGCCAGAAAATCGAATTAAAAGCCCAGGAAGCCGGCATTACTCCAAAAGAATTCGTAGACAACGTATCCGGAGAGATCAAGAGAATCTGGGATCTGATGAACACATCCTATGACAAATTCATCAGAACCACAGACGAAGACCACGAAAAACAGGTCAAAAAAATCTTCAAAAAGATGTACGCAAAAGGCGACATCTACAAAGGACACTACGAAGGAATGTACTGTACACCATGTGAATCCTTCTTCACAGAGTCCCAGCTCGTAGACGGCAAATGCCCTGACTGCGGCCGCCCATGTGTACCTGCAAAAGAAGAAGCATATTTCTTCAAAATGAGCAAATACGCTGACAAACTCATCGACTACATCAACACACACCCGGATTTCATCCAGCCGGAATCCCGTAAGAACGAGATGATGAACAACTTCCTTCTTCCGGGACTTCAGGATCTCTGCGTATCCAGAACATCCTTTAAATGGGGAATCCCGGTAGACTTCGATCCGAAACATGTTGTATATGTATGGCTTGATGCTCTCACAAACTATATCACAGGAATCGGCTACGACTGCGACGGTGAGAGCACAGAACAGTTCAACAAACTCTGGCCTGCAGACCTGCACCTGATCGGTAAAGATATCATCCGTTTCCATACAATCTACTGGCCAATTTTCCTTATGTCACTGGATCTGCCACTTCCGAAACAGGTATTCGGACATCCGTGGCTCCTTCAGGGCGATGGCAAGATGAGTAAATCCAAAGGAAACGTAATCTACGCAGACGAGTTGGTAGACTTCTTCGGTGTAGATGCAGTCCGTTACTTTGTACTACACGAAATGCCGTTCGAGAACGACGGTGTCATCACATGGGAACTGATGGTAGAACGTCTGAATTCTGAGCTTGCAAATACTCTCGGAAACCTTGTAAACCGTACGATCTCCATGTCCAATAAATACTTTGGCGGAGTTGTAGAGAACAAGGGTGTAACAGAGCCGGTAGATGATGATCTCAAGAACTTTATCCTCTCTGTACCTGCAAAAGTAAACGAAAAGATGGATAAACTCCGTGTAGCAGATGCAATGACAGAAGTATTTACAATCTTCAAGCGCTGCAACAAATACATCGACGAAACAATGCCATGGGCACTTGCAAAAGATGAAGAAAAGAAAGACCGTCTTGCAACAGTTCTCTACAATCTTGTTGAGGGAATCTGCATCGGTGCAACTTTGTTGAAATCCTTTATGCCGGAAACAACAGAGAGAATCCTTGCGCAGTTAAATGCACAGGACAGAGAATTAGAAGACCTCAAGACATTCGGTCTCTATCCGTCAGGCAACAAAGTAACTGAGAAACCGGAAATCCTCTTTGCACGTCTCGACCTTAAAGAAGTAATGGCAAAAGTAGCAGAACTCCATCCGCCAAAAGCTGAAGAACCTGCAAAAGAAGAGAACGAAGATGTGATCGATATTGAAGCAAAACCAGAGATCACATTTGAAGATTTCGGCAAACTTCAGTTCCAGGTTGGAAAAATCATCAAATGTGAAGAAGTAAAGAAATCCAAGAAACTTCTCTGCTCACAGGTACAGATCGGAAGCCAGGTACGTCAGATCGTTTCCGGAATCAAAGCACACTACAGTGCAGAAGAGATGGTAGGTAAGAGAGTCATGGTAGTGACCAACCTGAAACCAGCCAAACTTGCCGGAGTACTCAGCGAAGGAATGATTCTCTGTGCAGAAGATGCAGACGGAAATCTTTCCCTGATGGTACCTGAGAAAGAAATGCCGGCAGGAGCAGAAATCTGTTAATAATGAACAGTAATGTGACCATAATACACAACGTAATCTTACGAAAAAAATACATTGACAAATGCTCTTCTAAAAGCTAAAATTGATTTTAAATAAAGGGGAGTAGCTGGCACGCAAGTGTTCACGATGTCGTCATTCTCGATGGAACGAGATTCCATCCGTATCGTGATGAAACAGCGAGACTTTTATTGCATGTTTTTGTGCAATGAAGGTCTCGCTTTTTTGTACAAAAACATAGCAGGATAACTGATGACTGTTCGTTTTGATACGCATTATCCATGGTATTGCAGTGCGGACAGTAATCATTACTGACGTTTTGCGGAGCATATGTGAAAGGAGCGGGCCTATGAGTAAGAATAACAATTGTTGCATTTATTACAATCAAAGTATATCTGAAACGCGTTATAACTTAAATAACAGTGAGAAACCACTGACAGATGATCAGGTGCAGGAGCACCAGCGAAAATATGGAATGAACGAGCTGGACGCTGTTGCCGGAAAAAGTATCATGAGAATCTTTCTGGAACAGTACAAAGATTTTCTGGTGCTGATTCTGATCATATCTGCAGTGGTTTCCCTTTTTCTGGGAGAAACAGAAAGTGCGGCAGTAATTCTGATCGTGATCACCATGAATGCTATACTTGGAACGGTTCAGACTGTAAAAGCTGAGCATTCGCTGGAGAGTCTGAAACAGATGGCAGCACCTACTGCAAAAGTATTGCGTGGCGGTGTAGTGACGGAAATTCCCGGAAGAGAAGTTACGGTAGGTGATGAGGTCTGGTTGGAAGCCGGTGATTATATTCCGGCAGACGGACGTGTTATCGAGAGTGCTGGTTTAAAAGTCGATGAAAGTGCACTGACAGGTGAAAGTCTTGGGGTGGAAAAAAATAACAGAACACTGGAAGGGGAGCTACCTTTGGGTGATCGCACAAACATGGTGTTTTCCGGAAGTTACGTAACATATGGACGAGGAAGCTTTCTTGTTACAGAAATAGGGATGAATACAGAAGTAGGAAAGATAGCAGGGCTCTTGCAGAATGCATCTGAGAAAAAAACACCGCTTCAGATCAGCCTGGATGATTTCGGAAAGAAACTTTCTGTGGTAATTCTGGGATTGTGTGCTGTATTGTTTGTGCTGCAGGTTGTCAAAGGCGGTGCTGTAGCTGATGCATTTCTCTTTGCAGTAGCTCTGGCTGTGGCAGCAATACCGGAAGCACTGAGTTCTATTGTAACTATTGTGCTGGCTTTTGGCACTCGTAAAATGGCGAAGGAAGGCGCGATCATACGTAAACTTCAGGCAGTTGAAGGACTTGGCAGTGTTTCAATAGTATGTTCAGACAAAACCGGAACTTTGACACAGAATAAGATGACAGTGGAACACTATTATATAGAAGGGAAAGATTTTCCAGCAGATCAGATTGATCCGGCAGATCCTTTTCATAAAGAAATGCTGCGCCTTAGCATTCTCTGTAATGATTCGACAAATTTGAACGGTCAGGAATTGGGTGATCCTACAGAAACAGCACTGATCAATCTGGGTGACAGGCTGGGAGTACCGGCAGAAAGAGTACGCAATGCATATGTAAGGATCAGCGAGGTTCCTTTTGACAGTGACAGAAAGCTGATGTCTACTTTTCATAAGCTAAAAGACGGTTATACCATGATTACAAAGGGCGCAGTGGATGTAATGCTGGGGCGTGTAAAATATATTCAGAAAAATGGTGAAGAAGTACTATTTACAGCAGAAGATGTAAAAGAAATCTGCAGAATAAATGACGGCTATTCTTCGGAAGGACTTCGTGTTCTGGGAATTGCATATAAAAAATTTGCAGGAGAACAGAAAATCACGACGGCTGATGAAGATGAACTGACATTCCTGGGACTGATCGCCATGATGGACCCGCCCCGTCCGGAAAGTGCAAAGGCGGTTGAGGATTGTATCCGTGCAGGAATTTGCCCGATCATGATAACCGGCGATCATAAAGTTACAGCTGCAGCCATTGCCAGACGAATTGGTATCCTGGAAGATATGTCTCAGGTTTGCGAGGGGCAGGAAATAGATGGAATGAGCGAGGAAGAACTGGAAAATTTTGTGGAGAAAATACGTGTTTATGCCCGTGTTACTCCGGAACATAAGCTGCGTATTGTGCAGGCATGGCAGAAGAAAGGCAGACTTGTGGCTATGACAGGGGATGGTGTAAATGATGCACCTGCCCTGAAGCAGGCCGATATTGGTGTGGCAATGGGAGTTACAGGGACGGAGGTTGCAAAGGAAGCTGCTTCTGTGATCCTCACAGACGATAATTTTGCTACTATTATAAAAGCGGTAGAAAATGGTAGAAATATTTATGCGAATATCAGGCGTGCGATCTTGTTTCTGCTTTCAGGGAACCTGGCTGCAATTCTGGTGGTAATGGCGGCATCCTTATTGAATCTTCCGGTGCCTTTTGCTCCGGTGCATCTGTTATTTATAAATCTGCTGACAGACAGTCTTCCTGCCATTGCCCTGGGACTGGAACCTTATAACAATGAGGTTATGAAAGAGAAGCCAAGACCTGTAAATGAATCAATTCTGACAAGAGATTTTCTGATCAGGACAGGGATTGGAGGCCTGGTGATCGGTGCTGTGACAATGACAGGATTTCTTATCGGGTATAAAAATGGAAATGTAACTCTTGCCGGTACTATGGCATTTGCAGTTCTGTGTCTTTCAAGACTCTTTCATGGATACAGCTGTAAATCAGAGAAAAGAGTGTTATTTACAGGACAGTTCTTTAACAACAAATATATGCAGGGAGCATGTGGGGCAGGAATGATCCTACTGACGGCGGTGTTGATAATTCCGTCACTTCATGGCTTTTTTGCAGTGCAGACACTGACAGTGCTGCAGTTACTCTGCGTCTATGGTCTGGCATTTCTGAGCCTGCTGTTAATGCAGGGGATAAAATGTGTTTTGGCATGCATATAGTGTGATATAGCTTGATGTTTTTGTCTGAAAAATGTATAATAATAGTATAATTTTAGGTTTGCAGATGTAGTTGCAGATTGTGAAAAATATTGGTAAGAAAGAATCCTGCATGCAGGATTCTTTCTTGTCTAAGGATGAAAAAGAAATATAAATAATGTAAAGGGGATTTTGATCATGTCACAGGGTTTTAACCATTTTGATGAGAATGGAAATGCAGTTATGGTGGATGTTTCCGGAAAGAACGTTACTTACAGAACAGCGATCGCTACAGGCGAGATCCATGTGGGGGAAGCTATTATGGCTGCTGTAAAAGAAGGAGCAGTGAAGAAAGGAGATGTTCTTGGCGTTGCGCGTGTAGCAGGGATCATGGGGGTTAAAAGGACTTCTGAGCTGATTCCGATGTGTCATCCGCTTCCAATCCAGAAGTGTTCGGTAGACTATGAACTGGACGAAGCAAACGGAATCATCCGGGCATTTTGCACCGTTAAGACGGAAGGAAAGACGGGGGTAGAAATGGAGGCTCTGACAGGAGTTCAGGTGACGCTTCTGACGATTTATGATATGTGCAAGGCAATTGACAAACATATGGTAATGTCCAATGTTCATCTGGTTGAGAAAACCGGCGGTAAGAGCGGAGATTTCAGGTTCTGACGCATGGCAAAGATGTCTGATGCAGGGATCACGCTTTGATGAACTGGATTGCCGGCAGTATTTTATACGATTGTTATATATTTCAGTTTATAGCAGTAAAATAGTTACTGTTCACTTCGTGTACAGCAACGTAAAATATATGTTGGGTGAAATCAAATAAAAGTGTATAATAAATAGAAAAGAGTGGCTGTTTTCTGGATATATTGGAAAAATATTCTGGTATAGAGTACTGCGCAGAAACAACAGCCGAATATATGGAGGGTTTTGCAATATGAAGAGAGTAGCGATTATTACATCCAGCGATACTGGATATCGCGGTGAACGTGAGGATTTAAGCGGTCCGGCAATCAGGGAGATTGTTGAGAAGAATGGATATGAGGTAGTATCTGCAGATATTTTGCCGGATGACAGAAAGATGCTGTCAGAAAGAATGGCAGAGATTGCAGACAGCGGAGAAGCAGAGCTTATCCTTACTACAGGAGGAACTGGTTTTTCGCCGCGTGATATCATGCCGGAGGCAACGGAAGACATCATTGACAGGCGCGTGCCGGGAATCCCGGAGGCCATGCGTGCGTACAGCATGACTATTACAAAACGTGCCATGCTCAGCCGTGCTACTGCAGGTATCCGAAAAAAAACTCTGATCATTAATCTGCCGGGAAGTCCGAAGGCTGTAAAAGAGAGTCTGGAGTACATAATTGATGCACTGGGACATGGCATTGAGATTATGACCGGTGAAGCAGGAAACTGTGCCAGATAATTGACGGCGATAGACAGAAGTATAAGTACGAAAATAGTTACTGTTCACTGGCGGTATCCTGCAAAGTGTGTTGCTGAGAGAGGAGTGAACAGTAACCAAAAATAAAATCAGGAAGGCAAGAGGGATAATCTTATGGGAAAAGTAATTGCAGTCTGTACAAGTGATAGAAAAGGAATACAGAAAACAAGTGTTCCGGAAATAGAGATCGTTGAGGATTGGGGTATTGAAGGCGATGCACATGCAGGAAAATGGCATCGTCAGGTAAGCCTGCTCTCTTTTGATAAGATTGAAGAATTTCGTGCCAGAGGAGCAGAAGTAGAGGATGGAGCATTTGGAGAGAACCTGGTGGTTCAGGGAATCGACTTTGCGACACTTCCGATCGGTACGAAATTTAAATGCAATGATGTGGTTCTGGAACTGACTCAGATTGGTAAGGAATGCCACAGCGGATGTGCCATCTTTAAGAAAATGGGTGAGTGCATTATGCCGAAACAGGGAGTCTTTACAAAGGTTCTGCACGGAGGTGTGATTCGTCCGGGGGATGAACTGACAATTTTAGAGTAAAATAAATGTAATATTTATAGACCAGATATTTTTGATGTTTCTGAATATTGTAGAAAAATATTAAGAGAATAAATCTGATAAAACAGTGGCTATACGAGGAGATTGAAAAAATGATTATTGATACACATGCGCACTACGATGACGAAGCTTTTGATGCAGACAGGGAGACACTTCTTGCATCCATGTATAACGGTGGGATTGAGAAGATTGTAAATGTCTGTGCATCCATAGACGGCTTGCAGGATACGGTGAAACTGATGGAAAAGTATCCGTTTATATACGGAGCAGTAGGAATTCATCCGGATGATGCGGACAAGATGACACAGGAAACTCTGGATGAGATCCGTAAGCTTTCCCGCATGGATAAGATGCTTGCGATCGGTGAGATCGGACTGGATTATTACTGGCATAAAGAAGAAGCTGAACATCAGATCCAGCAGAAAATGTTCCGCGCTCAGCTTGATATTGCAAGAGAAGAGAAGCTTCCGTTCATGATCCACAGCAGGGATGCTGCGGAGGATACTTTGAATATTATCAGAGAATATATGCATGGTGGTATGTATGGTGGTATCATTCATTGTTTTTCATACAGTAAGGAGCTCGCGGCAGAGTATCTGAAGATGGGGTTATATCTTGGAATTGGCGGAGTTGTCACATTTAAGAATGCAAAGAAACTGAAGGAGACAGTTCAGTATGCACCGTTATCTCAGCTTGTTCTGGAAACTGACTGTCCGTACATGTCTCCGGAACCGAACAGAGGAAAGAGAAATTCCTCTCTGAATCTGCCTTATGTAGCACAGGCAATCGCAGAGCTGAAAGGGATAACAGCGGAAGAAGTCATTAATGTGACAAAGCAGAATGCAGAAAGTCTGCTTGGAATTTAACCGGATCAAGTAAGTCTCCTGTTTCAATTGAGAATATCTGATTGAATCGAGATTAGAATGAACACCAAAAAGACCGCAGTCACTGCGGTCTTTTCTGATAAAGGGATTTATTTGTCATATTATTTACAAAGCTTTTTAAATTCGTCTGCTACGAACTGAACTTTTGTACCGATTACAACCTGAACAGAATTCTTACCAGGTCTGATAACGCCTGCGACACCGGCAGATTTAATCTTCTTTTCATCTATAGCTGTGTAATCTTTGATTTCCAGACGAAGTCTTGTAATGCAGTTGTCAATGGATGTAACGTTAGCTTTTCCGCCGACACCTTCTAAGATGATTCTTGCAACTTCTGTAAAGTTGTCATTTGCAAGTTTAACAGTTGTTTCATCCACATCATCGTCTTCTCTTCCAGGAGTCTTGAGATCAAATTTTGTGATCGCAAATCTGAATACTACATAGAATACGATAAATGCTGCAATTCCAAGAGGAATGATCAGCCATGTTTTCTGCGCTGCAGGCAGAGAGGAGGAGAACAGAAGGTCTGTTGCTCCGGCTGAGAATGAGAATCCTGCACGGAATCCTAATGATACAGTGATAAATGTAAAGATACCATATAATAATGCATAAATAACATAAAGGCCAGGAGCAAGGAACATGAAACCAAATTCGAAAGGCTCTGTAACACCGCAGATAAATGCACAGAGTGCTGCGGATGCTACCAGACCAATAGCAACTTTCTTTTTGTTATCTTTTGCACACTGGATCATTGCCAGTGCTGCACCAGGGATACCGAACATCATACATGGGAAGAATCCTGACATGTACATTCCAAGGCTCCAGTTTACATCTGCAGATGTTTCACCTGCCCAGAAGTGAGTAAGATCGCCAAGGCCGATTGTATCAAACCAGAATACGTTATTTAATGCGTGGTGCAGACCTGTTGGAATTAAAAGTCTGTTCAAAAATGCATAGATACCAGCTCCGAGAGCTCCCATTCCGGCAATACCGTTACCGATAGAAATCAGAACACCGAAGAGGAGTGGCCATACAAACAGTAAAACTACAGATACAAGAATAGAAATAACACCTGCGATAATAGCTACACAGCGTTTTCCACTGAAGAAAGAGAGCCAATCCGGTAATTTAGTGCTCTTAAATTTGTTGTAGCAGCTGGATCCGATAACACCGGCAAGGATACCGATGAATGGGTTAGCAATTTTGCTGAATGCCAGAGACTTGTCTGCATTGTCTGCAATAGACGGGAATAATGTTGTAACAAATCCTGTGCTTAACAATGTTGTGATCATGAGCCAGGAAGCAAGCGCTGCAACGCCGCCTGTACCATCATTATCATCTGACATACCGACACCTACACCGATTACGAATAACAGTGCCATATTTTCAATCAGGGCACCACCGGCTTTTACAAGGAAAATACCAACCATCGGACCAAAGCCGGTGATATCACCACCCTGCATACTTGCAGGACAAAGCAAGTAGCCAATACCCATGAGGATACCGCAGATTGGAAGACAAGCTACAGGTAACATCAGGGCTTTACCTAATTTCTGTAAATACTTCATACTTTTTCCTCCTTAGAATAGAATCGTTTTCGTCTCTAAATCCCCTTTATTTATTTTCGCCCGGACAGTTCCGGGAAAAATACGTGTTATGTGACAGAGAATATCTCTGTTGATGTAAAATCTGATAATTATTTTGTGATTGAGATCACATCATCGCCTGGATTTACATCCCTGCCGGCAAGGCTCCGGACATCTGTATATTCATCGGTATTGCAGATGATGACAGGAGTGATCATGTCATATCCTGCTGCTTTGACTTTGTCCAGATCAATCTCCAGAAGCAGATCTCCTTTGTGCACTGTATCACCGGAATGGACATGACCGGTGAATCCGTTACCATGCATTTGGACTGTATCCAGTCCGGCATGAATCAGAATTTCAACACCGTCACCGGTAACAAGACTGACTGCATGAAGTGTGTCAAACAGTGTCTCAATCTTTCCGTCAGCAGGTGCAAAGATTTTGCCATCAGATGGGATGATAGCGATGCCTTTTCCAAGCATCTCTTCGCTGAATGTTGGGTCATTGACACTGGAGAGAGAAACTGCTTTTCCCTTAACTGGTGAACCAATGATCAGTTCCTGTGATTTTTTCTTTTTAAAAAAATCAAACATAGTATTTTAAAACCTCCTTTTATAGATTGATATTTTCTGTATAGTGACTGATGATCATAAATCTGTATTATCTATCATAGGGTTACATTGTAACTCTGCGGATGTGAACAGACAGATACATGATTTCTTCGTCGGAAAGTGCGCTTCCGGTTGCGTTTCTGATATATTCGGCAACTCTCATGCTGCATTGATACTCTTGGGGATATTTTTGCTGCATCATTTGTGACAGTTCCTTATCATCACTGGAAAGAAGTTCTTTCCGGTAAATCCGCTGGATCAGAAATTTGATATGGGTTACAAAACGTTCATAGTGCAGGGAAGATTCATCCAGCCGTATTCCAAGATCCTGTTCTACAATATCTACGATTGCTTTCAGCTGGTTAGGAAACTTTACCGCATCCCGGATATCTGTGCCGTATTCCGCATTTACGAAATGCAGAGCAATAAATCCGGCTTCGTCTGTTGACAAAAGAATGCCAAGTCTGTCGTAGATTAGCTTTACTGCGTAGATCCCAAGCTGAAATTCCTGTGGATAGAAGCGTTTGATCTCCCACAATAATGCATTTTGAGGTTCGATTCCCTGTTTCACTCTTTCGATTGCAAAATTAATATGATCGGTCAGTGTTACATAAATACTTTGATTTAGTTTTAGTTTCAGGTGATCTTTTGCATGAGAAATGATTTCATCGGAAATCTTCACACGTTCCAGCGGCATATTTGCCAGCAGTTCTTTAAATTGTTCGGCCAGAGTCTGGCTTTTCATGCGAAAGATTTTGCTGATCTGCTCAGCCGGAACTAGCGCGCCTGGCTTCTTCTTGAAGCCGATTCCGCGTCCCATTACGATCACTTCTGTACCGGAGCTCTCATATGCTGAGATAATATTGTTGTTGATCACTTTTTCGATTATGATATTATCCATGTTATTCCTTCTCTAAATAAAAAAAACCAGAACTTATAAACTGAAAGCTTCAGTTATAGATCCTGGTTTTGCCTGCCGAACAGTAACAATCCATATGTTTTTAGTTATTAAAATGATTGCAACAAATCTACAAAAGAATGTCAATGACGACTTTGATTATTGTGAATAACTAACATATTATTGCTGCTTTATTGGCTATTTTGTCAATTGACTTTTTTTACCATTTATGCCTTGAAATGAAAAATGTTTTCATTTTGAAAGAATTCTTTCTTTTTTGCCTGATTATAGTTAGGATTACTCTGACATTGTTCTGCAATGAAATGCAAATCAGTTGTTATAGCTATCATCGTAACTGCCGTCGTCATAATAACTGTTGTCATAGCTGTCGTCGTAACTGCTGTCATCGTAATAACTGCTGTCATAACTGTCGTCGTAACTGCCATCATCATAACTGTTATCATAGCTGCTGTCATCGTAGGAGGTGTCACTTCCGTTATCGCTGCTGTCACCTGAAGTGTCATTATAACCGTCATTACTGTCGGAGCTATCAGAGTTATCAGCGGAGGATGACAGATATTCCCAGGAGTGGATGGATTCGGTATCTTCAACCACGTTTCCTGTAGTTTTATCAATCATGTTGCCTTCCCAGTCGAATTTTACATTAAGCAGATCTGTATTGGTGGATGGTTTTACATTCATGGACATGATTTCTTTGAACTTGGCTTTCAGGTTATCGAGGGTAAATTCATCACCGATCACATTGCGTACGCTATGGGAAGCTGCAAGTTCTTCTGTATAATCATCCAGCATGTATGGGCCTAATTCCCCGGAATCATAGTCATAATGCATAACCATAGGTTTCACTTCCGGAGAAAGGATCTGAATGGTTGATTCTCCGTTTAAAGTTGTTTTCTGAATGGTGAAGCTTGCCATACCTTCCAGAAGCTCTGGAAGCTCCTGCTGAGTAGAAACGAAGTTTCCGAGGGAATAGAAAATGGTAGTGCTGTGCCCCTGATCATCGGAAAGTTGTCCATATGGCTGAAGCACATGCGGATGTCCGCCAATAATTACATCGACACCCTGCTGCATCAGAAATGCTGCCCATTGTTTCTCGTATTCATTTGGCATAGTTTCGTCTTCTGTGCCCCAGTGTGCAACAAAAATAATACAGTCACTGACTTCCTTGGCTTTCTGAATCATAGTAGTGATTTTATCTTTATCAAAGATATCAAGCATATATTCGTAGCCATCACCTACGCCGGAATTATTAGTGCCATATGTATAATCAAGAAAAGCAATCTTAATGCCGTTGACTTCTTTTACCTTCACGGTATCTGCATCTTCCTGGGTTGAGTGGATTCCAAGTACAGGAATGTCCGGATAATTTGTACTCCAGAAATCCAGAGTGTTCTTCAGATAGTCATAACCATAGTCGTCAGCATGGTTAGTGGCTGATTCTACTACGTTGAAGCCTGCTTTGATAATGGCATCACCGACTTCTTCGGGTGTGGCAAATGACGGATAAGTGCTGACCGCATCATGACTGGGAGCAAAAACAGTTTCCTGATCGATCATTGCTATATCTGCAGCCTGAACCTGATCAAGAATATGGGTGTAAATGTGATCGTAATTCCATACACCGGAATCATATTCACCGGATTCATATAGCTTACTGTGATATAGATTATCTCCGACAGCAATCACGCTTGCAGTGGAAATCTCTGGCGTTTCGGCTGCTTCTTTTATCTGCTGTTCTTTAAGTACAGCTGCTTTGGCAGCATCTTTTTCCGGTTTGCTGATCAGGGTATAATCAATCTGACAGATTACCAGAACAAGCAGGACCAGAATCACTGCAGAACATAAAAGACTGATGCGGGAATTAATTTTCTCCCGGAAATTAAGAGGTATATTATTTTTTTTCATATTGTATGTCCTTTGATATTATATAGGTGTACCTATCTGCTCATTATATCAAATTTTGGAGTTTAAAGAAAGAATTAAGAAAGAAAATCTTTTAAAACCTCTTAAAAATGCTTTGTGGGGCAAAGTATTTTAGTGTATAATAGAAAAGAAAAAGAAAATGCTGATGAGTATAGCGGTTGTAAATTTACGGAAAAACAACGGTTAATTTAAGATAAGGGAAGGAAAAGAGGGAGGTAACCGGATGAACCATTATGAGGCGATTAATGATGTGCTGGTGAATTTATTTAATGAGATTCTGGACCTGGAAGAAAGAGCATTGATTACGGGAGAATATAAGAATATTTCAGTCAATGATATGCACATTATTGATGCTGTAGGTATCCGGGAGCAGAAGAATATGTCAACAGTGGCCAGAGCGCTAAACGTGACGGTGGGTACATTGACTATTGCAGTGAATAATCTTGTGAAGAAGGGGTATATCCAGCGAATGCGAAGTCAGGAGGACAGACGAGTGGTGCTGATTTCTTTGACGGAGCTGGGAGAGAAAGCCTATCATCATCACCGGGATTTTCATGAAAAAATGGTGCTGGCTGTGCTGAAGGGACTGAATGTGGAGGAGACAGAGGCTTTGACCGCAGCATTGACGAAGCTGCAGACATTTTTCAGGTCTTATCAGTAAAATAGAGGTAACATAGCAGGAGATATATGCTGAACAGGGATATATCTCCTGCTTTTTAAGTTTCTGTTTGATCAAACTGCAGAAATTTTATTTCATATATTTTTCCAGAACTGGAAACTGTACAGGTCCGATTTCCAGAATTTTGCGGTGGAATTCTTTCAGATCAAAATCATCTCCAAGCTTTTTTTTGCTGGCAGTTTTCAGATCAAGGAAATTGAGATATCCCCAGTAGTATTTCAGATAATTTCCGGGAGTTTCTACGATGTATTGATATATTTCACTTACAGTGGATGCATTGGTAATGCCGAATGCCTTGAGAAAGGCTGCAGTGCGTGCTTCTTCCCAGCCGCGATAGTGAATGCCAATGTCGATCAGGGAGTAGATGCACAGGTTCATGCTGCGGTTCAGCCAGATTAAGCGAACTGCATTGGGGGCTGCAGTGGAATCTTTCATAAGGGAAGCGGCATACTCGTAAGCGTAAGATTCCACATAAGTAGCCCAGCCTTCTACATACCCGGAAGAAGTGACAAGATACCGGATATCAGAAGGATTGCTTCTTGCAAATGAAACCGTCTGATACAAATGACCGGGAAAGCCTTCATGGGCAAGCGTACCAAAGAGTTCCAGACTGTTGGTACGTCCGGAATCATTGATGTAAATTACATTTGGAATCTGTGTATCGATTGGTGGAGTGAGATAAAATGCCGGACTCAGAAAGCTTTTCATAGATGGATGGACAGAACGGATTTCGTAAGTGACATCATTTAATTGGGGGAAATCCTTTGCCATAAGCTTCGGCAGGGTCTTAAGCATTTCATCCGGGGACAGGGTAAGCTCATTGGAATATCCGGACAAGTTGGAAATCAGAGTGGGATCTTTCTGCAACAGGGAACGAATCTGCCGGTAGTCAGACAGAAGCTGGGCAGAGAGGCGTTGTTCGATTCTCTTTACCGGGACATAGGTTCCGGTCTGACTTCGGAGAAGATAGAGATAATATTCGCGTCCTCCGTTGAAAAATGCCAGTCCCCGGCTGTTTTTGCCGGTACCGCGTAATGTTTCCAGGCCTGTGATCAGTTCCTGATAGGCAGGGATTACTTCCTGACAGATTAATTTGTGATGATATGTACAGAGTTTCTGCTGATCTTTTGCGGGCAGTATGGGATTGGAAAAAGTTTTTAATTTCTGGGCAAAAATATCATCCATGTAGTTAGAGTCGGGATCTGCGATAAAGGATTGGCATTGTTTCAGGATACGATCGAGGGTTTTGTCACTCATGAACAGACCGGCTGCTGATTTCTGCTTTTCCAGTTCCAGAATGCTTTGAAAATATGATCTGACAGTATTGAGAAGCTTCAGATAATCAGAAATATCTTCCTTTGTATTAAAAACGTATTCCGCGAGAAGAACCGGGAGTTGTGCCTGGACACCAAGGCTTGGACCCAGCGGTTCATCCAGAATGCTGTTTTTTCCAAGAGAGGCGCGGGTGTGAAAATACAGCAGAAGCATATCGCATGTAAGCTGATTTTCCCTGGAAAGTTTGGAGTATGCAAAAGACTTCAGTTCATTTTCATATTCCTGGCAGAGGCTGGTCGTTTTATCCGGGTCAGAGAGCGCGGTGCCAAGAGTGACTTCGGGTTTTTGAATACCTTTTTTATCCGGATCTGCAAGAGTGTAATGCAGAGTCAGAGTGTTGCTGCTTACCTCAGACTGGAATAATTTTTGAGTAAATGTTTCGAAACGGGAATTTTCTGAGATGAAGTGATCGGACAGGTAACCCATTCCGATACCGGTTGCAAAGACCAGACAGAGGGCCAGGATTCTTTTTGGGATGCTCATATGACTACGCATATTCACCTCGGGAGGTGCTTTTTACTATCTTATTGGAAAAGAGGGTGGAGTATGCTATCATAGTTGTTAACGAAAATATACAGAAATATATTCAGGCGGAGAAAAGAAACGGAGGTACAATCATGTCAGAGATTTATGATATAGCGATCCTGGGAGCGGGACCTGCAGGAATTACCGCAGCTATCTATGCGGCCAGAGCGAAAATGAACATTTTATGGCTGGATAAGCAGTTTGCCCAGGGCGGACAGATCCTGAACACATATGAAGTGGACAATTATCCGGGACTTCCGGGAATCAGCGGAATGGATCTGGGTGAGACAATGAGTAACCACGCGGCCAGACTGGGAATCGAACCGGTGAGAGAGAATGTCCTGTCAGTGGAGGATGCAGGAGAGGAGAAGATTATCCGTACAAAAAAACATGAGTACAGAACAAAAACTGTAATTCTTGCATGCGGTGCCAGCCATCGAAAACTGGGCATTGCGGGAGAGGAAGAGTTGTCCGGTATGGGTGTTTCTTATTGCGCTACCTGTGATGGTGCTTTTTTTAAGGAAAAAACTGTGGTAGTTGTAGGCGGTGGAAATATGGCTGTAGAGGATGCGATTTTTTTATCCAGAATCTGTAAAAAGGTTTATCTGGTACACAGACGTGATGAATTGCGGGCGGATCAGGTTCTGCAGGAGAGTCTGCTTGCCTGCGGAAATGTGGAAATTATATGGAACAGTGTGGCAGTGGAGATTCAGGGAGCGGAATGTGTGACAGGACTGAAGGTTCGAAGTGTGCCGGATAATGCAGAATCAGAGATTGAAACAGATGGGGTATTTATTGCTGTAGGAATTATTCCAAATACAGACAAATTCAAAAATCTGGTAAAGCTTGATGAAGCCGGATATATTATTGCGGGAGAAGAAGGGATTACCGGAACACCGGGGATTTTTGCAGCGGGGGATATCCGCACTAAGATGCTTCGACAGGTAGTGACAGCAGTATCTGACGGCGCAAATGCAGTGACTTCCGCACATAATTATCTGATTAGTACTTTTCACAATTAGAGCAGAATATTTTCCTGATTTGTTTAACCAAATCAAGCAAGTAGCGAAACGGATTGCGAATATCCGCTTGACATGGTTTAATGGAAATGAGAAAGTGTGAAGCGAGTTTTCACACTTTTTTTATTTGACAAAAGAAAAAGCCTGTGATAACATACACAAATACGTAACGAAATGTAACAAATGTGTAATGATTGTGAACCGCAAAGTGCAGATTGTTATTATCTGTTGCTGAGATTTTGGGTATCTTCGCCTGATCTGGATCAGGCAGAGCGTGATGTGAAACTGACTGAGTATTGATGTGGATATTCAACAGATGGCGGAACGGATAATGTGGATGTTATAAGGAGTTGAATGAATGAGCAATAAAATAAAGGTAATTTTAATGGCAGCAGCAGTTTCTTCTATGGTTCTCA
The DNA here is from genome assembly GCA_905209435.1 of uncultured Blautia sp. The sequence goes on from CAJLTE010000034.1 coordinate 24,008, forward strand.
CACAGGGAGTAAGTGCAGCACAGTTTACAGATGGCGAAACATTTACTGACAGTTCAGAAGATACAGATGCAACAGGAAGTGTGAGCGCACTTGCCAGTGCATTGGCGAAACAGACTCAGGAACAGACTCAGGAGTTTGTAGAGAAAGAAGAGGAAGCTGCTCAGATTCGTGAAGAGCGCAGAGTAGAGAAAGCAGAGAAAGCATCTGAGAAAGCTGAACAGGAAAAAGCAGTAGCGCTGGAGAGCATCCGGAAGACACTTGAAGATGTCAAAAAGAAAGCAGCTGAAGAGGCAGAGGCACAGCGTGTTGCAAAGAGACAGGCAGTGGTAGACTTTGCACTGCAGTTTGAAGGAAATCCTTATGTGTATGGAGGTACAAGTCTGACAAACGGTGCGGACTGCTCAGGATTTGTAATGTCTGTATTTGCCAACTTCGGTTATAGTCTTCCACGTGTAGCAGCAGCTCAGTGCGATGCATCTACAAAAAAGGATATCAGTCAGCTTGAACCGGGGGATCTGGTATTTTACGGAAACGGTTATGTTGATCACGTAGCTCTTTATATTGGCGATGGAAAGATTATTCATGCCAGTGGTGCTACCACAGGAATTAAGATTTCCAATTATGATTACGAACAGCCGGCAGCAATCGGAACATTTATGGAATAATGCAGGAAGTTGTGGAATTAATAGTAAAACATATAAGTTAAATCGAAAATATTATAAAAAATGATGAGCACTCTGCTAACCACTGTTTATATGTTGAACAGTGGTTGGCAGGGTGTTTTTTATTATGTAATAGGAAATTACTCCGTAATGTTCCTATGACATAATAAGCCCTTCGGGCAGGATCGGACTACGTCGGTGAGGAATCATGTCGCTGGAACAACCCGCCACAGGTGGAGAATCATGCGGGTAGGATTTGTTTTTGCGTTGCTGGAGTGCTCCGTAATCAATGTGCATTACAACAGAAAAAGACACGAAAATAGCTGATTCGACAAATTGCACAAAGAATGTCAATATATGGGAAAAGTGGATAAAGTCGTACACATTCTATCCACATGGCTTATCTGTGAAAAAGCCCGTAAATTAAAGTTATACACAAAGTTATCCACATTATCCACATTTTATGTGTGTGGAATACTTGATTTACATAAGAAAAAAAGAAACAAATGTTTTGTGTAAAATGATAAATCTACATTTATGGACAAAAAAATAACAAAATCTATTGACTTTTTTTTATTCTAAAAAACAAATAATATTATCTGAAAAAGACAAAATATAATTATATATAGATAAATAATCAGAATATTCAAAAAGATATTATGCTGAAATATACAACAGAGTATGAAAAAAGAATCTAAGTATGGAAAAACAGAAATTTCCACATAGGAAAGACAGATGTGGACGTGAGATACACAAAAAGAAAACCGTTGGGGATAACTTTCCACAGCGGTTTTCCACATTCCACATCACATTTATTGTGATTGCTTCATTCGTTTAATAACTTTTAATCGGGTAAACTCTTCTCGTTCTTTCTCTTCCAGAGCATTCTGGATATCCTTGGTCAGTGCTTCATACTTCGGAATGGTGATATTCTTTAAAGCATTGGCACGTTTCTGAGTTTTCTTGATGTTAGCTGCAAGGCGGATAGCTGCGTTTTCCACCATGGACAGGCGGATAGACAGTTCTTTTACCTTTTCAAATGCGGCCTTGGCTTCATCCAGGGACATCTTTGTGCTGTAATAGGCATAGGTTGGTGTATTGCTTGTTTTATCATATTCCACAAGAGGAATCTCTGTACCCATAACGCTTCGGGTTTTGATGCGTATTGAATTCTCGATAGGAACTGTACACGCAATCTGCTGAACAAAGGCAATACCGATTTCCATGTTGGCTTTTTGCAGTGCTGCGTAGGCGGCACGGAAAGTCACGTCGATCTGTGTCTGGATATCTTTTGCCTGATCGATCAGATCCATCATCTCTCGGATCAGGATGTTACGCTTTTTGTCCATTAGCTCATAGCCCTGACGGGAAAGTTTCAGTGAGTTTTTTGCAAGTATCAGGTTTCCCTTGGTGGGAAAGGTATTCGGATCCATTCAATCACCTCGCTTCTTTTAGCGTACTGTTTCGTGATAGTATTTGTCGAGGATCTTCGTATCGATTCGGTCAAGTTCTTCCTTCGGAAGAAGTCCCAGAAGCTCCCAGCCTTTATCAAGGGTTTCGGTGATGCTTCGGTTCTCAGACTCGGACTGACCTACAAACTCATTTTCAAAAGCTTTACCAAATACCAGATAGCGTTTATCCAGCGGAGAAAGCTCATCCTCACCAATAACAGAAGCCAGGGCTCTGGCATCTCCAACCTTTGCATAGCAGGAGAAAAGCTGGTTGGCTACGTCCTGATGGTCGGCTCTGGTGTAACCCTCACCGATACCGTCTTTCATCAGACGGGAAAGGGACGGAAGTACATTGATCGGCGGGTAGATTGCCTGTCCGTGAAGCTGTCTGTCCAGTACGATCTGGCCTTCGGTGATGTAACCGGTAAGGTCAGGGATTGGATGAGTGATGTCATCGTTTGGCATAGTCAGGATTGGAATCTGGGTTACAGAACCCGGTTTGCCTTTTACAATACCCGCACGTTCGTACAGGGTTGCAAGCTCACTGTACAGATAACCCGGATAGCCTTTACGGGATGGGATTTCACCCTTGGAGGAGGAAACCTCTCGCATGGCCTCGCAGAAAGAAGTGATATCAGTCAGGATGACCAGGATGTGCATTCCTTTTTCAAAGGCAAGGTATTCTGCGGCAGTGAGGGCGATCTTAGGTGTAAGAAGACGCTCAACAACCGGGTCATTGGCAAGGTTCAGGAACATTACTACGTGGTCTGCAGCACCACTCTCCTCGAAAGTACGACGGAAGAATTCTGCTACATCGTATTTAACACCCATTGCTGCAAAAACAATGGCAAATTTCTCATCGGATCCCTCTCCCAGAGATGCCTGCTGTACGATCTGTGCAGCCAGCTTGTCATGAGGAAGACCATTTCCGGAAAAGATAGGCAGTTTCTGGCCACGAATCAGGGTGGTCAGTCCGTCGATTGCGGAAATACCGGTGTTAATATAGTTTCGTGGGTATTCACGTGCCACCGGGTTCAGCGGCAGACCGTTGATGTTTAATCTGACTTCCGGGGTGATATCTCCCAGACCGTCGATCGGCTGGCCGATACCGTTAAAAGTACGTCCAAGGATCTCAGTAGAAAGCCCGATTTCCATTGGGTGTCCGGTCAGTCTTGTATGGGTATTGCTTAAGGACATGCTGTCAGTTCCTTCAAAAACCTGGATGACAGCTTTATCCTCATAAATTTCAATAATACGGCCAATCTTGCGAGTCCCGTCATCCATGTGAAATTCTACGATTTCTTCATAGGAGGCGTTTTTGACGCCTTCCAGGACCACCAGAGGTCCGTTTATTTCGCTTAAGCCTAAATATTCAATTGCCATAAACTTCTCCTCTCTGTTACGACTCATAGCCGGTTATGGCTATGAATGTAACTGTTCCGGCATCAGCCGTTTTTTTCCATTATGTTATCATAGAAAGTATCAATGTCCTGCTTGTATTGGTCGAATTTATCAAGCTGATTATTTGCCACATCATATTTAATGGAAATAATTTTTTCAAAAATGTTGTTCCCCTCTTTCAGTACGGAAACCGGCATTCCACGGTTGATGAGTGCACGGCATTTTTCATAAAGATAGAGGATCGTTTCCATCATTTTAAACTGTTTTTCCATTGGTACGCAGGTGTCTTCTGCGTGAAAAGCGTTCTGCTGGAGGAAGCCCAGACGGATGACTCTGGCAATTTCCAGCGTCAGTTTCTGGTCATCCGGAAGAACGTCGCTTCCGATCAGCTTGACGATCTCCATCAGGGAGCTCTCCTGATTCAGGATTGCCATGAGCTGATTCCTGTCTGCTACAAATTTCGGGGAAACATGTTCTCTGTACCATGGAGTCAGGTCTTCCAGATATTCACTGTAGCTGGTGAGCCAGTGGATTGCCGGGAAGTGACGGGCATAGGCAAGGGATTTGTCCAGTCCCCAGAAACAGCGGACGAAGCGCTTGGTATTCTGTGTGACAGGCTCTGAGAAATCACCACCCTGTGGAGAAACTGCTCCGATAATGGAGACAGAGCCTTCGGTTCCGTTTAAGTTCTGCATCATTCCTGCACGTTCATAGAATGCGGACAGCTTGGATGCCAGATATGCAGGGAAACCTTCCTCTGCAGGCATTTCCTCCAGACGGCCGGACAGTTCTCGAAGAGCCTCTGCCCAACGGGAAGTGGAGTCTGCCATGATAGCTACGTCATAGCCCATGTCACGGTAGTATTCCGCAAGGGTAACACCTGTATAAATAGAAGCTTCACGCGCAGCAACAGGCATGTTGGAAGTATTGGCGATCAGTGTGGTTCTGTCCATCATCAGGTTTCCGGATTTCGGGTCGATCAGCTTGCTGAAGTCTTCCAGAACCTGAGTCATCTCGTTTCCACGCTCTCCGCAGCCAATGTAGATGATGATGTCTGCGTCAGACCACTTTGCGATCTGATGCTGCGTCATTGTTTTACCTGTACCGAAACCTCCCGGAACAGCGGCTGTACCGCCCTTTGCGATTGGGAAAAGGGTGTCAAGGATACGCTGACCTGTGACAAGCGGAACGCTTGCAGGGAAACGTTTGTGGGTTGGTCTCGGGATACGGATCGGCCATTTCTGCGCAAGTGCCAGATCTTTGGTGGATCCGTCTGCGAACTGGATGGTTACGATCGGTTCCAGAATAGTGTATTCTCCGTCAGGAGCTGCATGGATAACTGTAGCTTCTGTGAGGTTCGGAGGTACCATGGATTTGTGAAGGATGGAGTCTGTTTCCTGAGTTTCTGCAATGATGGAGCCGGGACCGACTACGTCACCCTCTTTTACAGTGATGTGTGTGTTCCATTTTTTTTCTGTATCAAGGGAATCGACACTGACACCTCGGGAAATATATTTGCCGGAGGCTTTTGCAATTTCTTCCAGAGGGCGCTGGATACCGTCAAAGATGTTGTGGATGATTCCAGGTCCCAGAAGTACGGAGATGGCATCTCCGGTACCTGTAACTGTATCTCCTGGTTTCAGTCCTGTAGTTTCCTCGAAAACCTGTACAGTGGTCATGCCTTTTTTCAGACCGATGATCTCACCTACCAGATGTTCCGGACCGACATAAACCATTTCGGAAATTTTAAATCCGCTGTCGCCCTTCAGATAAATGACGGGGCCGTTGACACCGTAAATAATACCTGTATTACTCATGTTCTGGTCCTCCGTCAAATTTGAATTCTTTGTATGCTGCCTCGAAGTTTCCTGCGAAAGAGTGATCGATCAGGATATTCTTATGAGGAATAGTTGCACGAATACCGCCAAGGAAGGAGTCTTTAGCAATCTGGATGGTGGCATCTGTTGTCTTCTGAAGCTTTTCTATAAGGAAGCTGTCTTCAGGGGAAAGATAGATGGAGATCTCATCGTCTTCTGCGAAATCCAGAGCCTCTTTAATCTTTGCGGTTAAGTAGTTTTCATATTCCGGAGTCTTGGTAAAAGATTCCAGAAGTTCTTTTACTTCGGAGAAGATTTTCTCTTTTAAGTCGTTTTGTTTCTTAGTCCAGTCACGTTTAATGGTGAGCTGTTCTGCGGAAAGTGCCTTGTTTACTTCGCGTCTGGCGTTAGCGGTTTCTGCTTTGATCTGTGCCTGGGCGTTTTCCTCACTGAGTGCCTTGCGTTCTGCTGTCATTTTTTCCAGAGTTTGTTTGTGTTCCTCCAGAATAGTGGCGGCTTTTGCACGGGCATCTTCTACAGTAATATCATAAAAATGGCTGAGTTTTTCATCAATTGTCATGTTAACACCTGCCTATAATTTTAGTCCAATAGCCTCATTTACGTATGAGGTGATAAAATCCGGTTTGCGGCCAGTACCGTGTCTGTCGGGAATTTCGATGATCAGAGGGGTTTTGTGATGAAGTTTTACATCATCTATAATTTCGGGAAACTCCCGGCCGAATTTCTCGGTCAGGAGTA
>CAJLTE010000035.1 GCA_905209435.1 uncultured Blautia sp.
TGAATCCTGTCTTCATCAGTTCCCCGGCAATACGCATGGTCTCCGGTGAAGTTGAGGAATACTGAAATACACCTGTATCATGAATCATTCCTGTATAGATTGGTACAGCGATCGTACGGATTACTTTCTCAGGATCAAGCAGTCCATAAAGCACTTCGCACGCAGAACTTATTTCGCCTCTGACATGATTAATCTGTGCAAATCCCGGATTGCTGATGTGATGATCAATACAGGCTGTCTTCTTTGCAGTGTCGAAATACGGGCCAACAAGAGCAAGTCTGTCTCTGGAACTTACATCACAGGTAACAAAAAGATCGTACTCTTTGTCACCGTCCAGTTCTGTTTTAATCTCATCTATACAATCAATATGTCCAAAAACAGGTTTCGGGTTGTCCAGATAGACGTCTACCTGAATTTCCGGATAATAGGTTTTTACATATAAATATAATGCCATACAGGAACCAACGCAGTCACCATCCGGACGGATATGTCCGCCGATTCCCATTGTCTTTATTCCTTCCAGTATCTCCGCAATATTCTTCATGATTCACCCTCTCAAATCTCTTCCTGTTCCTCAACCTGTCTGTGGGAGTTGTCCTTCTTTGTAACGTCATCGATCAGTTTTGACATATTTACACCGTATTCAATGGATTCATCCAGAATAAAACGAATCTCCGGTGTGTTTCTCAGATTTAAGTTGCGTGCGAGCTGACGTCTGATGTAACCTTCTGCACTGTTGAGACCTTTGATGGTCGCCTCTTTTGCTTCTTTCTCTCCCAGCACACTGATGTATGCTTTACATGTTTTCAGATCAGGAGCCACTTCTACAGCCATGACAGATGTCATTGGATGAATACGCGGGTCCTTGATCTCATTGCGGATAATGGTGCTGAGCTCTTTCTGAACTTCTCCATTGATCCGTGTATTCTTAATACTGTTTTTTCTCATTTTAATATACTCCTATATTCAGATATAATAATGATTTCCTCACTCCAGCGTCTGTATCTCCGAATCATTACCGTTCACTTCCGCAGTAATGTTATCAAAACACCTCCTGGAAAACAGCAAACAACGACTCAGAAACATCCGTGTCAAATATCAAATTATATCTGTTACAAATAAGGTGCGCGTCACGCTGTCCGTAACACCATGAATCGCGCACCCCATATTTACATTAACTATCTAGGTACTTCTACCATGATATAAGCTTCTACTTTATCTTCTTCCTTGACATCGTTAAATCCGTCAAATACAAGACCACACTCGTATCCTGCCTTAACTTCCTTAACGTCGTCTTTGAATCTCTTCAGGGATGCAAGTTCGCCTTCGAAGATCTGCTCTCCTTCTCTGGAAATACGAACCTTACAGTTTCTCTGGAAGATACCATCCAGGATGTAGCTTCCTGCAATAGTTCCAACGCCGGATGCCTTGAAAAGCTGACGTACTTCTGCATGACCGATAACTTTCTCCTCAAATACAGGATCAAGCATACCCTTCATAGCAGCTTCTACATCTTCGATTGCCTGATAGATGACTCTGTACAGACGAAGATCTACGCCTTCCTGCTCAGCAAGCTGTTTTGCTGTTGCATCAGGACGAACATTAAATCCGATGATGATCGCATTAGATGTAGCTGCAAGACTTACGTCGGATTCATTGACAGCACCAACACCACCGTGAATTACTTTTACAACAACTTCTTCGTTGGAAAGCTTGGTTAAGCTCTGTTTTACGGCTTCTACAGATCCCTGTACATCCGCTTTGACGATGATCGGCAGCTCTTTCAGATCGCTTGCCTGAATCTGATCAAAGAGGTTATCCAGAGACAGTTTACCCTTAGTTTCTTCAAGAAGACGATTCTTGTTCTCAGATACAAATGCACCTGCGAAGTTCTTCGCTTCTTTATCGCTCTCAAATGAAAGGAGGATCTCACCTGCATTTGGAACATCGCCAAGTCCGAGGATCTCTACCGGAGTAGACGGACCAGCTTCTTTGATTCTGCGTCCCTTATCGTCCATCATGGCACGGACTTTACCGTTGCATGCTCCTGCTGCGATAAAGTCTCCTACATGAAGAGTACCTTTCTGAACAAGGATGGTAGCAACCGGACCTTTACCTTTGTCAAGCTGCGCCTCGATTACAAGACCTCTTGCTTCACGATTCGGGTTTGCTTTGAGTTCACAAACTTCTGCTGTAAGAAGGATCATCTCAAGAAGAGTATCGATTCCTTCTCCTGTGTGTGCAGATACAGGAACGAAGATTGTGCTTCCACCCCAGTCTTCCGGAATGAGTTCATACTCAGAAAGTTCCTGTTTTACACGTTCAATGTTTGCACTTGGTTTATCAATTTTGTTGATAGCAACGATGATCTCAACACCTGCAGCCTTTGCATGGCTGATAGCCTCTACTGTCTGAGGCATAACACCATCATCTGCTGCTACGACCAGAACTGCAATATCTGTGGAGTTTGCACCACGCATACGCATAGCTGTGAAAGCTTCATGTCCAGGTGTATCCAGGAATGTGATCTTCTGACCGTTGACTTCTACTACAGAAGCACCGATATGCTGTGTGATACCGCCGGCCTCACCGCGTGTTACGTTTGTCTTACGGATTGCATCCAGAAGAGATGTTTTACCGTGGTCAACGTGACCCATAACACAGACTACAGGTGGTCTCGGAACCATATCTTTCTCGTCTTCTTCATCCTCTTTGAGGAGTTCTTCGATGACGTCTACTTTCTCTTCCAGTTCTGCGATGATATCGTAATCCAGAGCGATCTCCTGTGCTTTTTCAAAGTCGATCTCATGGTTTACAGTAACCATCATGCCTTCCATGAAAAGTTTCTTAACGATCACTGACGGCTGCATTTTCATTGCTTCTGCCAGTTCACGGATTGTCATCTTCTCCGGAAGTGTGATTTCTTTAACCTCAGGTTTCTTTTCTTCCTGTTTTGGCTGTGGAGTTGGTTTCTGCAGAGCTTTCGGGATTCTGGAATTCTTATTAAATCCACCCTGATTTGGTCTGCGTCCGCCGCCCTGACTCTTATCGAAATCTTTCTTCTTATTCTTATTCTCTCTGTCACGCTCTCTCTTGCTGTCTTTAGAAGTCTTAGTCAGTTCTGGTGCAAATACCATATCGTCATTCTTTCTGGTATTCTGACGCTGTCCCTGACGACCCTGACCGCCGCCAAAGCGTCCTTCACCTCTGTTTCCATCCGGACGGCCCTGACCGTTACCCTGTGGTCTGCCTCCCTGACGGTTATCGCCCTGAGATCTTCCCTGACCGAAACGTCCACCCTGGCGGTTTCCGTCTCCCTGGAATCTGCCGCCCTGGCGTCCCTGGCCATCACCCTGGGATCTTCCCTGGCCGCCGAAACGTCCACCCTGACGATTTCCATCGCCCTGTGGTCTTCCGCCCTGGCGTCCCTGACCGTCACCCTGGGATCTTCCCTGGCCGCCAAAGCGTCCGCCCTGACGATTTCCATCGCCCTGAGCTCTGCCTTCGCCCTGTGGTCTTCCCTGACGGTTTCCGTCTCCCTGCGGTCTTCTGTTGCCTGCTCCGGAGCGGTCCCCGTTATTTCTTCTTGGTCTGTCACCATCTGTTCTTGAATTGTCAGAAGCTCTTCCTTCTGCATTTCTTGGTGAACCTGTTCTCTCGCCTTCGGCTCTTACAGGTTTCTTTCTTGTTGTTTTTCCTCCGTCACTTGCATTCTGTGCATGGTAAACGCGGATAATATTTTTTTTCTTTTTAGGTGCTTCAGTTTTATCTCCTTCAGATTTTGCTGTTACAACCTTTTCTTCTGTCTTGGGAGTATCCAATTTCGCAATATGCTCCTTTCCCCTGTTATTATTTGAAAATCTATTTTTTACTGCCGAAATCAGAGGCTCATCCACCATACTCATATGGCTCTTGACATCAACGCCTCTGGATTTCAGAAACTCAATTACTTCTTTGTTCTGTCGTCCAAGCTCTCTGGCCAGCTCATGTACCCTTAATTTAGACAATCGCTATACCTCCTTCATGATTGCTTTCGCAAAGTTCTCATCCTGGACAGCCAGACAGGCGCGGTACTCCTTTCCCATTGCTCTGCCTAAACTCTCTTTATCTGAGAGGAAGTAGATCGGAACTTCATAAAAACTGCACATGTTCCGAAATTTCTTCTTTGTATTCTCGGAGGCATCCTCAGCTACGATCACCAGCAGTCCTTTTCCGGTCTTAACAGATTTCTCTGTGGAAAATTCTCCGCTTACAGTCTTACCTGCTTTGGTAGCCAGCCCTATCAGCGACAGTACTTTGTTATTTTTCAATATCTTCCAGCTCCTTCTTAAGTCGTTCATATACCTCATCCGGAACTGCAGTCTTCAGAGAACGCTCAAGTCCATGATTCTTGATTGCTTTGTCCAGACAGTCTCTGGAAAAGCACAGATACGCGCCTCTGCCGTTCTTCTTACCGGTAGTATCAAGCACAATCTCATCTTCAGTGGTCTTAAGAACTCTGATCATTTCTTTCTTGCTCTTCATTTCCCTGCATCCGGTACACTGGCGCATAGGAATCTTATTCTTCTGACTCTTCATCTACAGGAACCTCTTCTGCTGCATCTTCCTCTGTTTCGATTTCGTCTGCAGCATCATCAGCTGTGAGTTCTTCAGAAACAGTCTCTTCTGTTTCCTCTGCTTCATCATCATAATCATAGAAATCACCGGACTCTCTTGCCTGAGTCTCACTCTTGATATCAATTTTAAAGCCTGTCAGTCTTGCTGCAAGACGTGCGTTCTGTCCTTCTTTACCGATTGCAAGAGAAAGCTGATAATCAGGAACAACTACTAAAGCTGTCTTCTCATCAGGATCTGCCATAACTGCAATAACTTTTGCAGGACTTAATGCATTCTCGATCAGGATTGCCGGATTCTCATCCCAGTTAATGATGTCAATCTTCTCACCGCGAAGTTCCTCAACTACTGCATTAACACGGGCACCGTTCATACCTACACATGCGCCTACTGCATCTACGTCCGGATCATTGCTCCATACAGCGATCTTTGTACGGGAACCTGCCTCACGCGCAATACTCTTGATTTCTACAGTTCCGTCCTTAACCTCTGCAACTTCTGATTCGAAGAGACGTTTTACAAGGCCCGGATGAGTTCTGGATACCAGGATTCGTGGTCCTTTCGGAGTATCTTTAACTTCAAGGATATATACTTTGATTCTCTCAGTCGGCTCAAAAGTTTCACCCTTCACCTGTTCGTTCTCACTTAATACTGCATCTGCCTTACCAAGGTTGATGCTTACATTCTTGCCCATCACACGCTGTACAATACCGGTTACTACTTCTTTCTCTTTTCCATAGTATTCATCATACAGCACTTTACGTTCTTCCTCGCGGATTTTCTGCAGGATAACGTTCTTTGCATTCTGTGTCGCAATACGTCCGAATTCCTTAGACTGAATCGGAACCTGTATCATGCCTCCGATCTCAGCTCTTGATGTGATCTTCAAAGCATCTGCCAGAGAAATCTCCATTGCAGGATCCTCTACGTATTCTACGATACTTCTGTCTGCATACACTGAAAAATCGCAGGTTTCCGGATCAATAGTTACATGTACATTGTCAGCTTTTCCAAAATGGTTCTTGCAGGCCTGGATCAGAGACTGCTCAATTGCCTCAAGCAGAGTATCTTTGCTGATACTCTTTTCCTTTTCAAGGATATCCAGTGCCTCCCTTAACTCTCTGCTCATTTTTTTCTTATCCTCCCGAATTAACTAAAACTCTATTGCGAGGCGTATCAGGGCTGTGTCTTTCTTATCAAAAACACGCTCGGTTCCATCCTCATCGATTGTCACACTGTTACTATCATATGCGGTTAAAACCCCGCAGAACTCTTTTTGTTTCTCGATTGGCCGGTAGGTACGGATCTCCACCAGTTTTCCCAAGTTTCTCTCAAAGTCTTTGTCTTTCTTCAGCGGTCTGTCCAGTCCCGGAGAACTGATCTCCATAATATAACTGTCCTCGATGAAGTCATTCTCATCCAGCTTATCACTGAATGCTCTGCTGACTACTTCGCAGTCATTTACTGTAATTCCGCCTGGCTTATCAATATATCCTCTCAGATACCAGTTGCCAGCTTCCTTAACGTATTCTACATCAACCAATTCAAAACTGTTCTGCTCTACGATCGGTGCCAGAAGTTCCTCTGCGCGCTTTTCATATTCTTCCCGTCTGCTCATTTTCCCACCTGCCTTTCTATGCAACAAATAAGAGTGGGCTCACGCCCACTCCCATGTTTACAAGTTCTAATTTAGCTGTATTGTAACACCAATTCTTTACAATTGCAAGGCTTTTCCTGCAAAAACCTTGATTTTACTGGATTTGTTGCTTTTTAAGACAATTCCCAGCTGTATTATATACGTGGTTTTGTTCCTTTACTATCTCGTTTAGACAGCTTCACTTTATTCAGAATATACGGTTTATCATGATAAGTTATGGTATATTCCTGACGGCTCTCCAGAAGATACGCATGATCCAGCTTATCTCCTTCTGCAAGCTTCATACCTCTCACTCCGATGGATGTCTTCTTCATAGAAGATATATCCTGTTTCTGGAATCTTAGGAAATATCCACCTTCACTCTGGAGGACAACCTGTTCCATCTCATCTGCAGCACCTACGAAAATAAGCGAATCTTCTTCTCCCAGTTTTGTAGATACGATAGTTCTCTTCGCCACATCAAATTCAGCGCCGCTTACCAGTTTGCACATAGAAGCTGCTGTAACAAACAGAAGCGTATTCGCTTTTACAGATGCAAGAGGAGCCACATAAAGCATACGCTCCTGTGAACTGTCATAATTGCTGAGGTTATCTGCAGGTGTTCCTTTATCTCTGAAACGTACCAGCGGAATATCTGCCACTTTGATGCTATGCATCTTTCCATTGTCTGTAAAAATGCAGATTTTATCTGTATTCATGCAGTTGAACACATATTTGTTCTCTGCATTGGCAGCTTCCTTATTTCTCTCATAGGCAGATTTGTCGATAATTCTCATGTATCCGAAACGGTCCATCAGGAATGTAACTTCCATCTCTTCCATCTTCTTCTCTTCGTACACAACTTCCTCTGCATTCTCGATCACTGTACGGCGTTTGGTTCCGTATTCTTTCTTAATCTGATCCAGATCTTTCATGATTACTTCTGCCATAGAATCATAATTATTCAAAATATCCTCATACAGTGCAATATTCTTCATTGTCTCTGCATAGTCTGCCTGAAGTGCTTCAATCTCCAGACCAATCAGCTTGTACAGACGCATATCCAAAATTGCTGCTGCCTGCTTCTCTGAGAAGCGTAGCTTCTGCGCAGCTTTCTCACTGGCTTTGCTCTTGAACCTGATTCCTTCTGTCACACCGTCGACCAGACATTTCTTTACCTGTTCTCTGTTTTTACTTCCTCGCAGAATCTCGATGATCAGGTCGATCACGTCGCATGCCTTGATGAGGCCTTCCTGGATTTCTTTCTTCTCCTGCTCTTTGTTCAGAAGTGTGGTGTACTTTCTGGTTGTAACATCAAATACGAAATCTACATGATGCTCGATCACCTGCTTCAGACTCAGGGTCTCCGGTCTGCCGTCTGCAACTGCAAGCATATTCACCCCAAAAGTATCTTCCAGCTTTGTCTTCTTATAGAGCATATTTGTAAGATTCTCCACATCTGCATCACGCTTCAGATCGAGAACAATACGAATTCCTTCTTTGGATGACTGATTGGAAATATCTACAATATCCGTTGTCTTCTTACTCTCCACAAGAGATGCGATATCATTCAGAAATTTTCCGATATTTGCACCGATCATGGTATACGGAATCTCCGTAATCACAAGCTGCTGCCTGCCGCCTTTGAGTTTCACTGTCTCTACTTTACCTCTGACACGAAGCTTGCCTGTTCCTGTTTCATAGATTTTGAGCAGGTCATCTTTATTTACTACCAGACCGCCTGTCGGGAAATCCGGTCCTTTGAGATAGCGCATCAGACCTTTGACACTGATATCATTGTTCTTCATATACGCTTTTACTGCATCTACCACCTCTCCCAGATTATGAGGCGGAATACTGGTTGCCATACCAACTGCGATACCGTCTGCTCCGTTTACAAGCAAGTTGGGAATCCTGACAGGAAGTACCACCGGCTCTTTCTCTGTCTCGTCAAAGTTCGGCATAAAATCTACTACATTCTTATCCAGGTCCTCAAGAAAAACATCCTGTGTCAGTTTCTCAAGTCTGGCTTCTGTATATCGCATGGCAGCTGCACCGTCGCCCTCGATGGAACCGAAGTTTCCATGTCCGTCGACCAGTGTTTTGCCTTTCTTGAAATCCTGAGCCATCACCACAAGTGCTTCGTAAATAGAGCTGTCACCATGCGGATGATATTTACCCATGGTATCACCCACGATACGGGCACATTTTCTGTATGGTCTGTCATAACGGATGCCCAGTTCATACATATCATACAGTGTTCTTCTCTGTACAGGCTTCAATCCGTCACGCACATCCGGCAGGGCTCTGGAGATAATAACACTCATGGCATAATCGATATAGGATTTCTGCATAACCTCCGCATAATCGGTAGGGATTACATTCTCCTGTTTTGTTTCCATTTATCTCTTTCCTCCATTTCAGACAGAAAAAATTCTATCACTTCTCTGTCTCTATATTACTAAAGCAGCATCAGATATCCAGTTCTGCATCCTGTGCATGCTCATAGATAAATTTCTTTCTCGGCGGGACATCGCTTCCCATCAGAATCTCTGTTACACTGGATGCAAGTCTCGCATCCTCGATTTCCACACGTTTCATCATTCGGGTCTCCGGATTCAGTGTAGTTTCCCAGAGCTGTTCTGCATCCATTTCGCCCAGACCCTTGTATCTCTGTAAGGTAAAGCTTCCCGGTTTGTGGGAACGTCTGTATTTCTCAAGTGCCTTGTCATCATACAGGTATTCCTCCTGTCCTTTCTTCGGCATAACTTTATATAACGGCGGCATAGCGATGTACACATGTCCCTCTGTGATCAGATCCGGCATGAAACGGTAAAATAAAGTAAGGAGCAGTGTAGAGATATGTGCTCCATCCACGTCAGCATCGGCCATGATCACGATCTTGTCATACCGAAGCTTTGTAATATCAAAATCATTTCCGTATCCTTCAGAGAATCCACATCCAAATGCGTTGATCATAGTCTTGATTTCTGCATTGGCAAGTACTTTGTCAATGGTTGCCTTCTCTACGTTTAGGATCTTACCCCTGATCGGCAGAATCGCCTGGTAATTACGGTTACGGGCAGTCTTGGCCGAACCTCCCGCAGAATCACCCTCTACAATAAAAATCTCACACTGAGATGGATCTTTCTTCTCGCAGTTTGCCAGCTTTCCGTTTGAGTCAAAAGAATATTTCTGCTTAGTCAGAAGATTAGTCTTGGCTCTCTCTTCCGTTTTACGGATCTTGGCAGCTTTCTCTGCGCAGGAAAGAATTGTCTTGAGAGTTTCCAGATTACGGTCAAAATAAAGTACCATCTGTTCTCCCACAACTTTACCTGTTGCACGGGATGCATCCTGGTTGTCCAGTTTTGTCTTGGTCTGTCCCTCGAATCGTGGTTCCGGATGCTTGATGGAAACAACTGCAGTCATTCCGTTACGGATATCTGCACCTGTAAAGTTCGGGTCTTTATCTTTAAGAACACCGATTTCTCTGGCATAAGTATTCATAACTGTAGTAAATGTAGTCTTGAATCCTGTCAGATGAGTGCCGCCCTCTGCATTGTAAATATTATTACAGAAGCCCAGTACATTTTCACGGAACTCATTAGTAAACTGAAATGCCGCTTCTACCTGAATGCCGTCTGCTTCACCTTTCAGATAAACCGGCTCATGCAGAACTTCTGCACTATGATTCAGATCCTTAATAAATCCGATAATCCCATCCGGCTCATGATACGTAATATCCTCAACTTCTGCCCCTCTCTTATCCTCGAAATGAATAGTCAGTTCCGGATTCAGATATGCAGTCTCATGAAGCCTGCTCTTTACCTCTGTTGCTGAGAATCTGGTCTTCTCAAATATCTCCGGATCCGGCAGAAAGTTAATGCTGGTTCCAGTCTGTCTGGTTCTTCCCAGTTTCGGCAAAAGTCCCTCTTCCAGTTCAAGTGTTGGAATTCCTCTCTCATAATGGTCATGATGAACATATCCATCGCGGCTGATTTTGATATCAAGATATGTAGACAGAGCATTAACGACAGAAGATCCTACTCCATGAAGTCCTCCACTTGTCTTGTAGGCAGAATTGTCAAATTTACCGCCTGCATGGAGAGTTGTAAATACCAGACGTTCAGCTGATACTCCTTTCTCATGCATGTCTACCGGGATTCCTCGTCCGTTATCTGTTACTGTGCAGGAACCATCTTTCTCAAGAACTACGTGGATCAGACTGCAGTATCCAGCCAGATGTTCATCCACTGCATTGTCTACAATTTCATAGATCAGATGATTGAGTCCCTTTCGTGAAACACTTCCGATGTACATTCCGGGGCGCTTACGAACTGCCTCAAGACCTTCCAGGACAGAGATACTCCCTGCATCATAGGTGTTTTTCTTTGCCATGTCTGTTACATTTCCTTTCTTTCTATAATTTGTGCACTTTATCTTCAGATTTATTTGAACGCCTGTCAGTCAGGAATACTGACAAGTATTTATTTCGAACATTTGTTCTTTTATTATATCCGCAATCTGACATTATTTCAAGTACACATTTACAAAATAAAAATAGTGAAATCTGACATTGCTGAACAGTTATTCGGTTATGAACAAATAGCAATTGTGGATGATTTTATCCGTTTGATATAAAATCCGAAAAAAAAATGATCAGAACTTAATCTGATCATCTTTTCATTAGTTCTCACTATTTAATAGCAGCCAGTACGGGAATCGAACCCGTGTTTTCGCCGTGAGAGGGCGACGTCTTAACCCCTTGACCAACTGGCCATTTGTTTATCTGTCGTTTGCTCTTCGCTGTCGACTCGTTTAATATACACCATCTTTTTCTAAAATGCAAGCACTTTTTTAAAAAAATTTCAATTTTTTTATTTTTCTCGAATTTTTCATGCAAAATGCCCGTATTTACGAGGTCTTCGCATAAAAAAGAAGTCCCCTGCTTTTTCTTTTTGCGCTCACAATCAAAGTCAGAGAACTTCCCTTATGAAATAAAATGAATTATTTTTCAAAAATCTCTCGAATCTTCTTATCCAATGCCACCGCCAGTTCTTTATGCCCCTGCGCAGTCAGATGCATATGATCAATATCATTTGGCGCCGCCTTTACCACTTCATTAGCATCCAGATAATAGCATCCAAACTGTCCCGCAATACGTTCATATTCTGCTGCAAGTCCCCGGGATTTCTCTGCACATCCATTTCCCATGGTTCCTGCTACATTTGAATTCTCATACTCCTTGCCGATGTTCTGCGGTGTTACGATCAGAATCTGTGGTTTGCCGTCTCTCCAGCAGTCTGTGGTTGCGATCGCTTTCTTTACCAGTCGGATCATTCCCAGACCAATAGCCGGTGCGCCTGCACTGAAACGTTCTTTTGTATCATTTGTTCCAAGCATGATCACCAGTAAATCTACCGGTTCATGACTCATAAGACATGGATAAAGATAATCCAGTCCGGAAAGGCCCTCGAAAACGGGATCTCTGAAAGAAGTTGTTCTTCCGGAAAGACCCTCTTCCAGGATCAGGTAATCCTCTCCCAGAGATTTCTGAAGCAGGCAGGTCCATCTCTCGTTTTCATCAAAACGACCATCATTCATGGCACAATAACCGTGTGTGTTTGAATCTCCAAAGCATACAATGTGTTTCTTCATGATTTATTTCCTCCTCTTTCAAAACATATGACCAGGATCATACGACTCTGATCTTTTCATAAATTATCAATACAAACACTACAATCCCGGCAGGAAATCACTGCTGTCCGTTCTTGGGCTCCAGTCTCTCTTTCTCATCTGCCAGGATCTTCATGCAAAACCAGGCAGATGTCTTTCATCTGCCTGATTTTCTTTCTGTTATATTCTATAAATCTTTTGTATCCGCAATTGCTTTCTTGATATCTTTGTAAAGTTCAACCAGTTTCGGATCGTCTGTAGCTACAGGCAGGAACGGAAGTCTTGGATCTCCCATCGGGCATCCGTCCAGAGTGATGATTCCTTTTACTGCACCATGCATAGAAGCAAAGGAGCATAAACGATAGATCAGAGGAGTTACGATTGCCTGTACTCCGGCAGCTTTGTCCCATTCGTCTCTTTTGATCAGCTCATCCATCTTCATGTAAAGTTCCGGCATTGCACCGTATGTACCACCAATTCCGGCATCCGCCCCCATGATGCGTCCTGCTACGAACTGCTCGTCCGGACCATTGAATACAATGAAATCTTTGCCGCCTGCCAGTTTGAAACGAAGTACATCCTGTGCAGGATCAGAGGAGCATTTCACACCGGCTACTCTGTCATTCTCCAGCATTCTGTTAAACAGATTCATGGACAGATTAAATCCTGTCAGCTGCGGGATATTGTAGATAAAGAATGGAAGATCTGCTGCTTTGGTGATTTCGGTCCAGTGCTGATAAACGCTCTCTTCACTTGGACGATAATATACGCATGGAACTGCAGAGATCGCAGCTGCACCGATCTTCTCTGCATGCTCTGCCAGAATACAGGAATGTCTGGTATCTGCACATCCTACATGGACGATGATATTCATATCCTGTCCCACTTCATTCACAACAGTTTCTGCTACAAGTTTGCGCTCCTCTGTATCAAGCAGGAAACCTTCACCTGTACTTCCGCAGACATACATCTGCTTTACACCTTTATCTCTGAAATAACGGGAAACCGCTTTTACTGCTTCCACATCCACACTGCCATCTTTGGCAAAAGGAGTATTTAAAGCTACTGTAACGTGTTTAAATTTCTCAATATTATATTTGGACATAATCTCTGCCTCCCTTATATATTACTAACTGCAGCTCATACCGCAGTCTTAATTACTGTCCACCCTATGTCCGGCAACACGCCATGCAGGATAAATATTACCAGTGAACAGTTCCAGTCTTTTTCTCTTATTTAACCCTTAACAGCACCCATAGTGATTCCCTTGGTAAAGTATTTCTGGAAAATCAGGAATACAACGATGATCGGAACTGCTGCCAGAGATGCACCTGCCATGATCAGACCAAAGTCTGTGGCGTTTTCTGCCTGAAGTTTCGCGATACCAAGTGAGATTGTCAGATTATCTGTGCTGCTGAGCATGATCAACTGCATGAAGTAGTCATTCCATGAATTGATAAACGTAAATATCGCCAATGCTCCGATGCCAGGTTTGATCATCGGAAGTGCGATCTGTGAAAAAGTTTTCCACTCGCTGGCGCCGTCGATCCTGGCAGCCTCCATCATCTCACCTGGAATACCTTCCGCAAACTGCTTGATCAGGAATACACCGAACGGCCATCCAACTGTAGGGAAAATAACCGCCCAGATTGTATTGTACATCTTCAGTGAAGACATTTCACGTAATAACGGGATCAGGATAACCTGTTTCGGAAGAGCCATCGCACATACGATCAGTGAAAACAGGATCGTACGTCCGATAAATCTCTTCTTTGCAAGCGCATATCCTGCCATAGCTGCCGTAAAACAGGTCAGAAGCATTGCTACCACTGCCATGAATACAGTATTTAAAAGCCAACGGATCGCAGCCGGTACCTCAGGTCCTGCCAGAGAAAGGCTTGTGAACGGAAGATGGATTTCCCAGAGCGGGGCTACCTGTCTGCTGAACAGCTTCTGATAGTTCGCAGTTACCCATTCACTTGGCCACCATTCCGGAGTAGGTGCATTGATAGCAGCACCTGTTTTAAAGGATCCTGTAATAATCCAGTAAAGAGGAAATGCAAAACTGATCGCAAGCAGAGTGATCACGATAATAGAAAATGTTTTGTACGCTTTTGTTCGTGTTGCAGTATTTTTCTTCATATGCTTTTCCTCCTTTCTCAGTCTGTCTTAGCCATCTTAAACTGAATACCGGAGAGGATCGCGATCGCAATTGCAAGGATAACACCCATTGCATTGCCATATCCATAACGGTACAGTTTAAATGCATTATAATAGATGTAATACATAATGGTATCTGTGCTGTGGTTTGGTCCACCACTTGTCAGCAGCTGTATCAGTGCAAAACACTGGAAACTGTTGATTGTTGTGATAACCAGAATATAAAGAGTTGTTGGCATGATCTGCGGCCATTTGATCTTCCAGAAACACTGGAATTTCGTTGCACCGTCTACTTCTGCTGCTTCTACGAGACTCTGGTCTACGTTATTCAGCGCAGATACATACAGAACGATCGGCTGTCCTACAGAGGTCGTAAGCAGGATGAGAATGATACATCCAAGTGCATATCTCTCATCACCAAGCCAGTTGATATTCTGTTTCAGTAAGCCTGTCGTCTTTCCAACGTAGTTAAAGATTCCGTAGTAATTGTTGAACATCCATTTCCATACAACAGTAACAGCTACAGAGCCGGTTACTACAGGAAGATAAAAAATACAACGGAAAATTGAACAGAAAGGTTCTTTCAGATCATAGATAACAGAACTTACCCACAAAGAAAAAATACATACAACAGGAACAGAAACCACTACGATAATAATGGTATTTACTAATGCTCCAAGAAAAATATTGTCCTGAAACAGCTCTTTGTAATTTCCAAGTCCGACAAAAATATCTGCGCGGTTCATAGTGGAATCAAAAAAGCTGGTAATTACGCACTGAATCATCGGATAGATTACAAATCCAAGAAAGAAGATCAGACTCGGGATCATAAAGGCATAGCCCGCGATCGTTTCTCTGCGTACCAGTGCTCTTGATGTACTGTTTTTACCTGACACCGGAATTCCTCCTTTTATTTTTATATCAAATATTTTCATAAAGAATGCCCTTCCCACCATATATGCAGGAAGGGCACATAAAGGTTACTGTTCTCTTTATTTTTAGTAACACTTAAAGTTTCTCAATACTACTGTGCTGCTGCAGCGTTTGCAGTTGTTGTAAACTCTTCTACTGCTGTCTTCACATCAGTACCGGAACCGATCTGCTGAAGCATATTCCACCATGCTGTACGAGCTTCTGCCCATCCGCCAACTACCTGATAATAGTCGCCCATGTATGGAATGAATGCAGAGTATTCTGTCATCAGTTCATCGCCTTCATAAACGTTTCCGAGGTCTTTTACAGGCCAGAAGTTGGAAGCTTTTACGCTCTCAGGAGCCTGTGTTTCGTCGTTTGCCATGAAGTCGATAAATGTCTTGGAAGCTTCGATCTTCGCTTCGTCACCATTATCAAATACACCAAATCCCCAGATACCGCCACAAAGCTGCGGGTCACCGCTCTCTGTTGGGAATGCCATTGGAAGTACATCAAAACTTAAGTTCTCAGCGTTGTTCTTCTCCTGAGATACGTTCCAGCAGAATGCCATTGCCAGTGTTCCGTTGCAGAACAGGTTTACTTCATCGCCACCTGCGATAGATGCGTCAAAGTTAATTCCATCCATAGAATTTAACAGTTCAAGTGCTTTGATGTTCTCTTCACTGTTTACTGTATATTCTGTATGCTCTGCATTTGTAAATGTACCACCATAAAGGTTGTTTACAAGTGCTCTTGTTCCCTGGTCACCGCCCTGGCCGCTACAGTATACTGCGCCAACGTTTTCCTGACCGGAATCATAAACTGCCTGAACTGCTTTCTGGAAGTTCTCTGTTGTCCAGGTATGGTTTTCTTCATCGAGATACTGCAGTGCGTCTGCTTTCTCGAAGATGTCTCTGTTAATTGCCATTGTATGAGCTGTCATACATAATGGATATTCGTAGAATACACCGTCGTTATTCTGGCATGCTTTTTCTACAGAGTCATAAATTGCTTCTTTGGCATCGTCTGTCCACATATCGGATAAGTCTGCCATCAGTCCCTTAGCACCCCAGTTAGCTACCAGACGTTCCGGTCCTTCAAGAACGATATCCGGTGCCTGTCCGCCTTCGATTGCGGTATTGATCTGGTCATCACCATTTGTGTAGTCCAGATATTCTACTGTTACGTTAATCTCCGGATGAGCTTCATTAAAGTTAGCGATCATCCCGTCTACTGTTGCTGCATCGCCCCAGTTTCCGATCGGATATGTCCAGAGTGTGATGTCTGTAGATTCAGAATCTGCTGCAAAAACTGTCCCTGCCGGTACTAACATACTTGCTGCAAGCGCAACTGCCAAAACTTTACGGTAATTCATAATAAATACCCTCTCTTTCTTTTTCTTGTACACCCATACTTTTTTGTTGTTACTTTTTCTTTTTGTTACTTTTTTTCATTTTTGTTTTTCTGCCGTATATCTGCTACCCCATTTGTAGAACTTACGGCCTGTGATTATCTTCTCACTTTTCCCGGTCATGTGAATCTTTGATAATTTTTATATTTGTATTGTACATTCCTTTGTGCATTCTGTCAATAGCTTTTTAAAATTTTTTTCATTTTATTTTTAAAATAAAAATTTATAGCATTTTAACGCAATAAAATTATGCAAAAAATTTTCATTTAGCCGAATCAAGCAAGTCCCATGTTTTATCCCTATTCCCTTTTTTGCACAAAAAACAGCATGGATATTCACTCAAATTTGAATTTCCATGCCGTTTTCCTGTTTTATCTTTCTATTTTGTTCTGTTTACAACTTATCTTTCTATATCTTCCGCAGGTTCTGCCGGAATAAATACTCGCGATTTCTTTTCTTCATGTTTATGAAGCGCTGCTTTCTCGGTTGCCTCCAGGCAAAATTCCATCTGGGAGTTGATCAGCACCTTGCCACGTTTATCTGGTTTTATATAGGTGCCATCCGGCTGCAGAAGATGTGCTTTCACATTATCTTTGAATTCGAGATCAAGTACATGCTCCAGTTCTTTCTTAATTTTCTCATCCTCTACAGGAAAAACAATTTCCACACGACGATCAAGGTTACGGGGCATCCAGTCTGCACTTCCCATATAGATTTCCGGATTTCCTCCGTTCTCAAAGTAAAAAATACGGCTGTGCTCCAGAAATTCCCCTACAATAGAACGTACCCGAATATTCTCACTGATTCCAGGCACACCTACCTTCAGACAGCAGATACCTCTTACCAGAAGTTCCACCTGCACTCCGCAGGAAGATGCATAGTAAAGACCTGCTATAATCTTCGGATCACAAAGAGAATTCATCTTTGCACGGATATGCGCGGGCAGTCCTTTCTTTGCGTTCTCTGCTTCTCTCTCGATCAGACTCAGGAATCTGTCTTTCATCCAGATCGGTGCCACGATCAGTTTGTTCCAGCGTTTCGGTTCAGAATAGCCGGAAAGCATATTAAATACTGCCGTAGCATCCTCGCCAAAGCGTTCATCGCAGGTAAATATACCGCAGTCTGTGTAAAGTTTCGCAGTAGAATCATTATAATTTCCGGTTGCCAGATGCACATAACGCCGGATTCCGGTTTCTTCCCTGCGAACAACCAGAGTGATCTTGCTGTGAGTTTTAAGGCCTACCAGACCATAAATTACATGGCACCCGGCTTTTTCAAGCTTCTTCGCCCATACGATATTGTTCTCTTCATCAAATCGAGCTTTCAGCTCTACCAGTACGGAAACCTGCTTACCATTCTCCGCCGCCTGCGCAAGCGCTGCAATGATCGGAGAATTTCCGCTGACACGGTACAGCGTCTGTTTGATAGCCAGAACATCCGGATCTTTCGCTGCCTGGCGCACAAAATTTACAACAGGATCAAAACTCATATAAGGATGATGGAGAAATACATCACCCTCACGAATCACCTGAAAGATATCTTTGTCATTCTGAAACTCCGGTACAGGTGCAGGCTGGTATCTCGGAGTCTTATAAACATCAAACCCCTCTGCCCCGTATACTTTCATAAGCATGGTAAGATCCAGCGGTCCGTTGATTTCAAAAATATCTGCCTCTTTGATGTCAAATTCCATCTTCAGAATCTTCAACAGACGTTCATCCGTCTTATCCTCTACTTCCAGGCGAATCACTTCACCCCACTGTCGTTTCTTTAACTGACGCTGAATTTCAACAAGTAAATCCTCTGCCTCATCTTCATCAATAGTAAGATCTGCATTACGCATGATCCGATAAGGATGTGCACATACCACATCATAACTTAAGAAAAGCTTGTCAATGTTTCTTTCTATAATCTCTTCCAGTAAAATCACTGTAGTATCCCCGTTTTTCTTTGACGGAATCTGCACTACCCGCGTAAGCACAGAAGGGACCTGCACAGTAGCAAACAGAAGCTCTCCTTCTCCTGCCTTGTCTTTCCTGCTGAGTTTATCATTCTTATCTTTCTTTGAAATCAGGGCACCGATATTCAGTGTCTTATTTCTGATCAGCGGAAATGGTCTGGATGAGTCCATTGCCATCGGTGTGAGTACCGGATATACATTGTCCTCAAAATATCTGTCCACAAATGTCTTCTGTTCCTCTGTGAGATCTTCATGCGCCGCAACCAGATGCATTCCTGCCTTCTCAAGTGCAGGAATCAGAGAACGGTTCAGGGTGTTATACTGCACATGAACCAGTTCATGCGTGCGGACACTGATTTCTTTTAACTGTTCTTTTGCAGTCATTCCTGAAATATCTGTCTTATGATATCCTGCATGTACCTGATCTTTCAGTGATGCCACCCGCACCATGAAGAATTCATCCAGATTGGATGCAGTAATACTTAAGAATTTCAATCTGTCAAATAAAGGAAGGCTCTTATCTCTTGCTTCACTCAGAACACGCTCATCAAATTTAAGCCAGCTCAGCTCACGGTTCACGAAATACTCTTTCTTTTCAAATTTTCCAAGATCCATAGATTCATCCTCCTTTACGCTCTTCCCTTACGCCTGAGAACCAGACGAATGCCAAATACTTCCTCAAAAAATGCAACTTTATCCTTCAGCAGTCCCAGTTCCAGAGAAATATCCTGAGTGGAATCCACGATCATCTGTAATTCTCTGTCCTTGAGCACTGTCTTGATTCCTTTTACTTTCTGATAATGACTTCTGTCCATAGCATTTGCCAGACGGAGGATTGCCGTCATTTTTGCAATTTTAATATAGCTTTCTCTGTCAATTGCCATTCCCATACTATAAAACTCATCATAATGCACAAACGCAGAAGTATTATATCTGACTGCGCACGCAATCATCTGACGTTCTAGAGAAGACAATCCTATAATGTCCGTAGACATGATAATCTGATAAGAGCATTCAGATACATTTTCCATACTTATATATTTACCGCAGTCATGAAGCAATGCCGCAATCTGAAGCAAAAGGCGTTCTCTTGAACCCATACCATGCACTTTCTTCATACTGTCAAAAATATTCAGACAAAGGTTCATGGTTCCCTGAATGTGACTTTTACTGCTCGAATAGCGCTTTGCAATATTCTTGGATGTAACCAGAATATCATTTTCGAAATTATGAACACTTTTGATAAATTTCTTCTTTTCGGCAAAATCATAGGCAATTCCGTCCAACAGGGAAACTCCCGGAGCCCAAAGAGATTCTGCATTAAAAATATCAATAAAGTTTCTGCACACTACCATTGTAGGCACCACAAGTGATGCATACTCCGGATCAATCTCCATCTCCTGCGCCAGCAGATCCACAGATTTTCCCACTGTATCTTCATAACGTTTCATGAATTCTTCTTTTGTGATAATCTTATCTTCCATTTCTTCCTGGAAAATCATATCTGTGATGAAATCTCCCATCAGAATCACATTCTTAATATCCTTGTCCTTCAGATACAGGCGCTGAAAACTCATAAGATCATTTCTGATAAATTCTTCGATCAGCTTATCATAATGAATGGTTGTTTTCTCCAGTTCCTGCAGGCGCTGACGAATTCTTAAGCTTCCCATCTTAAGTCCCTGGGTAGTAACCAGCGCATCTTTATCAAAAAGGGAAACCTGCAGGCTGCCGCCACCTACATCCAGGATTGCAGTTCCTTTCTGGATCATCTTCTTGAATCCTTTTTCAATGGCAGCGATGGATTTATATCCAAGGAAATGCTGTTCTGCACTGCTTAAGATCTCAATTTTCAGTCCCGTCCGCCGATAAATCTGTTCCATGATAATCAGTGGGTTGGCAAGTTCTCTGAATGCACTGGTGCCGCAGGCACGGTATTCGTCCACACTGAAATCCTGCATCAGGCGTTTGAAGTCATTGAGCACCTCGCACAAAACATCCAGCATTTCTGAATCTATCTTTCCTCCGGAATAAACGCCCTTGCCCAATTCCAGACTGTATCTGACATCATTCAGTTCCCTGAATCCGATTCTCTTTGACATCTCAAAGATCTTCATGCTCACTTCATAAGATCCAATGTCAATGGCTGCAAATGTCATAACTGCCATATGTGTTCCCCCTTTGCCATATTTTACTGCTTCATCCCATTAATTTTTTATTCCCACAATTATTATTGTTTCCCAGTTACCTATTCTTCTGCAACCCCCAACAAATGGTCAATAAACTGCTGCGCAGTTCTTCCTGTAAGACCGCCGTGGGAAAGTTCCCATTTGTTTGCTTCCAGAAGTAACTCCTCTTCCGGCATCTTGATTTCATTTCTTTCTGCAAGTGCCTTGACAATAGTCTGAAATTCCTTTTTACTTGGTGCACCATAATAAATGCGAACACCGAAACGGTAAACAAGAGAAAGTTTCTCCTGTACGGTATCAGAGGAATGCAGATCGTCATCATCCATAATTTCCAGCTTGTCACTGGACTTCTCTCTTACCAGATGTCTTCGGTTACTTGTCGCATAAATCAAAATATTATCCGGCTTCTTCTCCAGACCACCTTCGATCACTGCTTTCAGATATTTGTACTCAATCTCAAATTCTTCGAATGACAGATCATCCATATAGATAATAAACTTATAGTTTCTGTTCTTAATCTGTGCAATTACATCATTCAGATCCTGAAACTGGTGCTTGTATACCTCAATGATACGAAGACCTTCATCATAGTAACGATTCAGGATACCTTTAATACTTGATGACTTGCCTGTACCTGCATCACCGAAGAGCAGACAGTTATTTGCTTTTCTGCCCTTTACAAAGGCTTCTGTATTCTCAATCAGCTTCTGCTTAGGTATCTCATACCCCACCAGATCCTCCAGTTTTACATGAGCAATCCTTGTAATCGGCTGAATCTCTACATTGTCATTCTCGTCATGGCCTACGCGGAACGCTTTATGTAAGCCAAGTTTTCCCACACCAAAATCCTTATAGAACTGCACCATATCTTTCATAAATTCTTCCGCACTCTCTGCTGCTGCCAGAGTTTTACTCAGACTGCAGATACGGTCTCTGATACGAGAATTGAACATCTTACTGTTGCTTCCTGTATTTGTATAATCGGCCAGGACTTTACAGCAGGAAATGCCAAACGTTTCGTCCAGTACTGTCAGATCAAAATCATATAATTCCTTAAATACTCCAAAATCGTTCAGTGCCAGCTCATTGATGCTTCCGTTTACCGCCCCTCTGATCTCACAGGCTGTGCTGAATGCATTTTCATTATTTACCAGCAAAAATGTAAGGTAACAATGCCATAAGTTACCGGAAAATCCATATAATCCGGCTGTTTCTACCAGTCCGTTGGCACACTCGAAAAACATTCCCTCTTTTTCTTCCAAATCCGGTGATTTTCTCTCCCAGGCAGTCATTAACTCTGCCATTTTATTCAGGATCTCACCATGTTCAAAGTTACGATACAGTATACACTCATTTAATCTAGCCATTGTTGTTACTTCCTTTTATTTTCATCAGTTATTCAGATGTCAGACTCCAGCTTTTTATCCCCAACATCTTATTTTCAGCATTGTCAATTCATTGTCATTAAATTTCTCCTGGCAGAACTACTATTTTCCCATCCTGCCACACAAATTTTAATAATTTCCCAGAATTCTCATTCTGTCAGCTTCTGCCTCAATTCCTCTCAGTGCGTTCTTCACTGCACTGTCCCTTAAATTCCCCTCAAAATCCAGGAAGAATCTGTACTGCCAGTTCTTACCTGTAATTGGGCGGGATTCGATTTTTGTCATATTAAGTCCATTATAAATAATATGAGACAGCATATTGTAAAGTGTTCCACTCTCATGATGTAATTCAAAGAAAATGCTGATCTTATGTGCATCTTTCACATAAATTGGTTTCTTGCTCACAATGACAAAACGTGTAGCGTTCTGTCCGTTATAACAGATATTCTCTGCCAGGATCTTCAGTCCGTAAAGTTCACCCGCCTGTCTGCTGGCAATGGCAGCCTGCGTCTTGTCATTGTCCTCTTTAATCCTTTTGGCTGAACCAGCCGTATTTTCCATCTCTTTCTTCTTCCAGGCCGGATGAGTCTCCAGATATTTTCCACACTGGGCAAGCGCCTGCGGATGGGAGCATACCTGTCTGATATCCTCAAGTTCCGCATCCGGCAATCCCAGAAGTACATGCTCCGGGCGAATGATCTGCTCACCTACAATGCTCAGATCATACTCTGTAAGAAGATCATAGATATCAGCTACAATCCCGGCTGTTGTATTCTCAATGGGAAGAACTGCATAATCTGCTCTTTCTGCCACAACTTCCTCCATAGCATCACGCCAGGTCTTCACATGATAGCTCTCAATATCACCATGGAAATATTCTCTCATGGCAGCATAGCTGTAAGCGCCCTCTACTCCCTGAAAAACAACTGTAACATCTTTCAGAGGAAGCTTGTCTACCATTTCAAGCTTCTCATCATCCTCAATTCCATGTTCTGTCAGAAGCTGATACTGTCTTTTACGACTAATCGCCATAACCTGCTGAAAAAGCTCCTGCGCACCAAGCTGATTGAACTCTCCGTGTGCCTTGCCT
Source organism: uncultured Blautia sp. (assembly GCA_905209435.1). The sequence goes on from CAJLTE010000035.1 coordinate 23,034, forward strand.
CTGAGAACTTCCAGTTTCTGTCTCTCACGTTCCGGATCAAGAACTTTCTTTCCCGTGCGTATCTTGTATTCAGCAACATCCTCACATACTTTCATCCGCTGTTCGAAAAGACGGATAATCTCGCTGTCAATCTTATCTATTTCGTCTCTGCATTCCTGTAAATCTATCATCTATATTATTCCTTCTACTTTCTCCTGAAGTTTCATTTCTGCTTTCATGGTCTGTTCCAGCTCTCATCTCAGCCGGAGCAACAAGACATTCCGTATTAGTTATTCTTTATGCCCTCTACAACATCAGTCATCTCTCCTATAAAGGAAAGGGAACCAAACGCTATGATCACATCCTGTTCTCCTGCAATTGCAAATGCCTTCTCCACAGCATCTTTAATGGACATCATAGCCCGGACGTTCAAATTATATTCTCTGACAGCCTCTGCCAGTTTCTCTGCCGGAAGTGCTCGTACATTATCCGGTGTCTGAATTGTAAGAATCTGGTCTGCAAAATGTGCGGTCTTCTGAATAACACTTCTGTAATCTTTGTCTGCAAAAACTCCCATAATGTAAATCAGACGTTTTCCCTTAAAATAGTGCTCGATGGAAGCCGCCAGCATATCCGCTGCTGCAGGATTATGCGCTCCGTCTACCACAAACAACGGCTTCTTACAGATTACTGTAAACCTTCCATTCCAGTGTGTATTCTTAAATCCCTCTTTTCTCTGATCTTCAGTTGTAGGGAAGCCCAGATCATTCAACACTTTCAATGCATTCAATGCAACTACTGCATTCTCTTTCTGGTATACTCCTGCCAGCGGAATCTCATAATCCTCACCGTCATACCGTATCGTCTGTCCCATACAGCTCTCCTTAATCACCGGAACCGTTGAAGCGTCTGCCACTGTACAGTGTGCATGATGCTTTGCACAGGCAGTCTCGATTACCTGTATTGCTTCCGGCTTCTGCATTGCTGTTACCACATGGCTGTTATCCTTTATAATGCCGGCCTTTTTTTCAGCAATTTGTGACAGGGTATTTCCAAGAAAAGACATATGATCCATGCTGATAGACACCAGCACTGACAGTAATGTGTTCTTAATGATATTTGTAGCGTCCAGATTTCCGCCCATTCCGACTTCTAACAAAACGAGATCACATTTCTCGTTTCTGAAAAATAGAAATGCCACTGCTGTTTCTATCTCAAATGCAGTGGGATGAGGATAGCCATCCTTAGTCATGGCTGTAATGGCATCAGCCACCTGTGTAATATATGCAGCAAATTTCTCTCTGCTGATTCTGCTGCCGGATACTTCCATTCTTCCTCTGTAAGAATACAGGGTAGGTGAAACATATCTGCCGACACGGTATCCCGCTTCAGACAAAACAGAATATAAAAAAGCAATTACAGATCCCTTTCCATTGGTACCGGCCACATGAACATATTTCAGATCATCCTGAGGATTTCCCAGGCGCTTCATCAGCTCCCGCATGTGGTCAAGTCCCAGCACACTGGGGATTTCGCGTGTGATTCTGCCTATGTACTCCCGGCTCTCCTGATAATTCATAATAAACTCCTCTGTTTCTATGAGCCTGAAAATCATTTTAATAATATTAGCGTTTTCTTAAGGCTCGTTTTCTTCGATAACAATTCTATATGTTTTTGTCTGTATATAAGCTCCAGGCACTAACACATGTGTTCTCATTATATCCCACACGTATGTTTTTTTCAAGGCAGGCAATACTAGAATCAGATAAAATTTGTGTAAAGAAACGGGAGGTTATTTATGAAAAAATCATTTCTGTTCTGCGGCCTGGCCGGATGGTGTATGGAGGTTCTCTGGACAGGTCTGCATTCCGTTGCTTCCGGCGAACTGACCATGATCGGAAAAACCTCTCTTTTAATGTTTCCCATTTACGGATGTGCAGCTGTCATCCGGCCTCTCTACGAGAAGTTCTCTTCTGTACCGGTTATGATCCGCGGATGTATCTACACTGTCGGAATTTTTTCTGTAGAATTTATCAGCGGTGCTTTTCTGCGATGTTTTCACATGTGTCCATGGGATTATAGTCAGGCACCTCTGAATTATAAGGGACTGATCCGTCTGGACTATGCACCACTCTGGTTCGGAACCGGATTATTTTTCGAAAAAATACTCAAAAAACTCTCTTGAAAAATATACACGGTTATTATATGATGTTAAGAGGGATTACGAAAAAAGTTCCTGAACCAACAAAATATGGAGGTATGAAATGAGACACTTAATGAGTCCGCTGGACCTGTCTGTAGACGAGCTGAATACTCTTCTCGATCTGGCCAGTGATATTGAGAAACACCCAGATAAATACGCGCATGTCTGCGACGATAAGAGACTTGCCACCTTATTCTATGAGCCAAGCACCCGTACCCGCCTCAGCTTTGAAGCTGCCATGATGAATCTCGGCGGTAAAGTTCTTGGTTTTTCATCAGCTGATTCCAGTTCCGCTTCCAAAGGCGAAAGTGTTGCTGATACTATTCGTGTTGTATCCTGTTATGCAGATATCTGTGCTATGCGTCACCCGAAAGAGGGCGCTCCGTTAGTAGCTTCTATGGCTTCTTCAATTCCTGTTATCAACGCCGGCGACGGTGGTCATCAACATCCTACCCAGACATTAACTGATTTACTTACCATTCGTTCTCTGAAAGGACGCTTAGACAACCTTACCATTGGTCTGTGCGGCGACCTGAAATTCGGACGTACCGTTCACTCTCTGATCGAGGCTCTTGTACGTTACACAAATGTAAAATTTGTACTGATCTCACCAGAAGAACTTCGTATTCCAAGTTACATCCGTGAAGATGTCCTTAAAAAGAACAATATTGAATTCCAGGAAGTTGAGCGCCTGGAAGATGCTCTTCCAAACCTGGATATCCTGTACATGACCCGTGTACAGAAGGAGCGTTTCTTCAACGAAGAAGATTATGTTCGTATGAAAGATTTCTATATTCTTGACAAACAGAAAATGGAACTTGCAAAAGAAGACATGTATATTCTGCATCCACTTCCACGTGTAAACGAAATCGCAACAGAAGTAGATGCAGACCCGAGAGCAGCTTATTTCAAACAGGCACAGTACGGTGTATATGTACGTATGGCCCTGATTCTCACATTACTGGAGGTAAAATTACCATGTTAAATGTTGGCGCACTTCGTGAAGGTTATGTATTAGATCATATCAAAGCCGGAAAAGCAATGACTATCTATCATGATCTGAAGCTTGATAAACTTGACTGTACAGTTGCGATCATCAAAAATGCACGCAGCAACAAAATGGGAAAGAAAGATATCATCAAAGTTGAATGCCCGATTGAGAATCTTGATCTGGATATTCTTGGATTCATTGATCACAATATCACTGTAAATATCATCAAAGACGAGAAAATCGTTGCAAAAAAAGACTTGAAACTTCCGAAACAAGTCGTAAACGTAATCAAATGTAAGAACCCTCGCTGCATCACTTCCATTGAGCAGGGACTTGATCAGATCTTCGTTCTCGCTGATGAGGAAAAAGAAGTTTATAGATGCAAATATTGCGAAGAGAAATATACAGGTAAACGTAATAAATAATTGGTTAATACCTCATATTAGTCATTACATAACCGGGAATCATTATGGTTTCCGGTTATTTTTATGTCATAGGAACATTACGGAGTAATTTCCTATGACATAAAAAATCCCGCTGACTAATGCATTTCTCATTAGCAGCGAGATTCTAATTTCTTATTATACGCAATCAGACCGATAAGCCGGGTTATGTCATTGGGTAATCATCTGTCTAGGC
>CAJLTE010000036.1 GCA_905209435.1 uncultured Blautia sp.
TGTAATCCAGGAATTAAAGAAGCGAGGATGCAGGATTACCAAACAGAGAAGAATGTTGTTGGAAGTCATTCTTGAGAATGAGTGTTCCTGCTGTAAAGAAATTTATTACAACGCATCCCGCCTGGATCCGGGCATTGGATCAGCTACGGTGTACCGTATGGTAAACCTTTTAGAGGAGATTGGAGCGATCAGCAGAAGAAACATGTACAAGATCGTGAGAAATCCTGAATGCAGGGATGAGAGTGTATGCACTATTGAACTGGATGATAATACAGTTCAGAAATTATCAAGAGACAATTTTAATAATGTAGTTCTGGCAGGCTTGAAAGCATGCGGATACATTGATAATCAGGAAATTGAACGGATGTTTGTAAATTCCTGTGACTTTTAAATTTGAAAACAAGTAAATATTTCAGATAGAGAATCATGGCCGCCGGGAGATACTGCATAGAGCTTCCTGGCGGTTTTTATCTTATACCTGATAACTGGCTGTTTGCTGAAAAATCGTCGGTTGACAGTATGATTTTCGCTTTTTTGCTTAATAATTATGTATAAAACTTCATAGAAATCAAATCAGGTTTTTTATATAAAAAGATGAAAATGTTTATCAACAAGGAAAAAGTAGTGGAAATTTAAAAATTTTGGCTGTATAATACATGAAATATGGATAACCTGATGTCGAAAATAAAGTTTTAACTCGGGATATTATCTGAAAATATATTGTATTTTCGATAAAAGCGAGATAGCGATGAGATATAAAGATGTGGTACAGACATTTGTATTACTGTTTAACCAAATCAAGTAAGTCCCCTGCTTCAATTGCGAATATCCGCTTGACATATGGGAACAGATATCCTGATGATCAGTATTCAGAAGTCTGGCAAACACAATTTATATAAAACAGGTTATAAACTAAATCATAAAATCACATTCAGGAGGACAAATCAATGATTAAATTTGACGGTAAAAAAACAGGAATTTTTGCAGCAGGAGTAGCTTTCGGTACAGCAGGTATCAAAATCCTCACAAGCAAAGATGCAAAGAAATTATACACAAACTGCACAGCAGCCGTTTTACGTGCAAAAGCATGTGTTATGAAAACAGCTTCCACACTTCAGGAGAATGCTGAAGATATTTATGCAGAAGCTCAGCAGATTAATGAAGACAGAGCCGCAGCTGAGGAAGTAGTAGAAGATACAGCTGAAGAAGTAACAGATTTCAGAGAAGAGACAGAAGAAACAACAGAAGAAGGCAGCGAAGAATAATGAAATTTGCTATTAAGCATGAAATAAAGGGACGAATCCGTATTCATCTTGCACAGAAACGCATGACCTACAGACAGGCAGACATTCTGCAGTGCTATCTGGAGGATCAGGCAAATATCAGCAAGGCTACGGTTTATGTAAAAACTCAGGATGTAGCTGTTGTCTATATAGGCAGCAGAGAAGAACTGATTCGTTTACTGAGCAGATTTTCTTATGAAACTGCTCAGGTATCCGAAGCTGCTCTTGAGAATTCCGGACGTGAATTAAATGAAACATACAAAGAAAAACTGATTAATTCCGTGGTAATGCGTGCATTAAACAAAATGTTTCTGCCATACCCGGTACGTGTAGTGATCACGACAGCGAAATCAGTGAAATATCTTTATCATGGTGTACGTACTCTGATGAAAGGTAAACTGGAAGTACCTGTTCTGGATGCAACTGCGATTGGTGTATCTATGCTCCGTGGTGACTTCAATACTGCAGGTTCTACCATGTTCCTGCTTGGAATCGGTGAAATTCTTGAGGAGTGGACACACAAGAAATCTGTCAATGACCTTGCCAGAAGCATGTCCATCAATGCGGAAAAAGTATGGTTTGTAAATGAGGACGGACAGGAAGTTCTTGTACCTGTTTCTTCTATTAAAGCAGGTGATCTGGTACGCGTACATATGGGTAATGTGATCCCATTCGATGGAAATGTAGTATCCGGAGAAGCAATGGTTAATCAGACTTCTCTTACAGGTGAATCTGCACCTGTACGTAAAGCCGAAGGAAGCTTTGCTTACGCAGGAACTGTCCTCGAAGAGGGTGAACTCACTGTTAAGGTTAAAGAAGCAGCAGGTTCCAGCCGTTATGAGAAGATTGTCAGCATGATTGAGGATTCTGAGAAACTGAAGTCTTCTGTAGAGAGTAATGCAGAACATCTGGCTGACAGACTTGTTCCATATACTCTTGCAGGTACAGGTGTAACTTATCTGCTCACCAGAAATATGACTAAGACTCTTGCAGTGCTTATGGTAGACTTCTCCTGTGCACTGAAACTTGCAATGCCTATTTCTGTATTATCAGCGATCCGTGAGGCAAGTACTCACAGCATTACTGTAAAAGGCGGCAAATATATGGAGGCAATGGCTGACGCTACAACTATCGTATTTGATAAAACAGGCACACTTACCAAAGCAAAACCCGTTGTTTCCGATGTTGTATCTTTCAGCGAAGAACTGAGTCCTGATGAACTTCTGCGTATTGCAGCATGTATGGAGGAACACTTCCCGCATTCTATGGCAAGAGCAGTTGTCAATGCAGCTAAAGAGAAACACCTTGTTCATGAAGAAATGCATTCAAAAGTAGAATATATCGTAGCTCACGGTATCTCTACAACCATCGAAGGCAAAAAAGCAGTAATCGGAAGCTGGCATTTTGTAATGGAAGATGAGAAGTGTGTAATTCCGGAGGGAATGGAAGACCGATTTGAAAATCTTCCGTTGGAGTGTTCTCATTTATACCTTGCTATCGAAGGCAAACTTGCGGCAGTTATTTGCGTAGAGGACCCGCTTCGTGAGGAGGCAGCAGATGCCGTACGTGAGTTAAAGGAGGCTGGCATCACAAAGGTTGTAATGATGACAGGTGACAGTGAACGTACAGCAGCAGCGATTGCGAAACGTGTAGGAGTAGATGAATATTATTCTGAAGTCCTGCCGGAAGATAAGGCATCCTTCGTAGAGAAAGAGAAAGAACTGGGTCATAAAGTTATTATGATCGGCGACGGAATCAATGATTCTCTGGCACTTTCTTCTGCAAGTGTTGGTATCGCCATCAGTGACGGTGCTGCAATTGCGCGTGAAATTGCTGATGTTACAATTTCTGCAGATAATCTTCATGAGATCGTAACATTAAAGAGACTCAGTACAGCACTGATGAAACGTATCCATAATAATTACAGAACGATCATTGGTGTAAATGGCGGTCTGATCGCGCTTGGAGTTACCGGCATTATTATGCCTACAACATCCGCACTGCTTCATAACATGTCAACACTGACAATCAGTTTAAGAAGCATGAGAAACCTTCTTCCGAAAGAGGAGGAATTATAAGACATAAAGCCGGGAGTAAACTATTTTACTTCCGGTTTTTTTGGTAAGAATATAAACTATATAAAAATTGTGCTGCATAATTTATATTGGCGGAAGATTTTAACATAGATCTTTATCATAAATAAAGACCATATCGTGAAGATTTTAAGATAGATTATTGTTCTGTCAAAAATCTTCTGATATGGTCTTTTAGTATAACTTTTTATTTAATTTTTGTGTGAACCTGCAATAGATTTCTTAATAGCAGCAAAACTCTCGGCACTGATCGCGTGTTCCATCTTACATGCATCTTCTGCAGCGACTTCCGGGGCAACCCCGATAGAAGTCAGCCAGTCAGTAAGAAAAGTATGTCTTTCATAAATTTTATCTGCAATTTCCTGACCTGTTGTTGTTAGATTGATAAATCCATTTTCATCGATGGTAATATAATTATTCGCCTTTAAATTCTTCATTGCAACGCTGACACTGGGCTTTGAAAAAGATAATTCATGTGCAATGTCTATAGAACGAACATTACCGTTTCTTTCCTTGATCATCAGGATCGCCTCGAGATAATCTTCTCCTGATTCATGTATCGCCATATTGATACTCCCTCCTTTTTGTGTTTTCGATATTGCTGTTCTGGACTGCCGTACAGAAACAGTACCAGCAGTTATGTTCTGTCAAAGAGTATCATACGTTACTGTTCACTCTGTGCTCAGTAACTATCATTTTTTATAGATTTTGATACCTGTTGGATAATAATATCCAAACTTTTGAAACATCAAAGCAACACGTTAATCTAATGATATAAATTATAGCACAATTTTGCATTTCCGTAAAGAAATCTGAGAAAAACTATTGACAGAAAAGGAAAGAATGATATAATAAAATCAAACAAATGAACAAGTGCTCATATGTTAATATAAAGAGATGAGCCGGAAAGGAAAAATATTATGAAGAAAACTTATAAGATCGATGTAGACTGTGCAAATTGTGCAAACAAAATGGAGGAAGCTGCTAAAAATACAACAGGTGTTAAGGATGCAACAGTAAACTTCATGATGCTTAAAATGATCGTTGAATTCGAAGACGGCCAGGATCCGAAAACAGTTATGAAAGATGTATTAAAAAACTGTAAAAAAGTAGAAGACGACTGCGAAATCTTCCTTTAATTCCAACACATCTCAGGGGCTGCTGCACAGAAAATAGTATTTATATTTTCCGGCGGCAGTCCTGCTTTTAAGTCAAGCGGATATTCGCAATTGAAGCAGGGGACTTACTTGATTTGGTTAAAATATTTTCTAAAATAGAATTCCGGGTTTACCTTGAATGATGCAGGTGTAATATATAATAGTAGAGACAGGAGGCATATAGAATATGAATAAGAAACAGAAGAAAATGCTTATCAGAATTATTGTATCGCTTGTCCTGGTAGTTGTCTTTTCTCAGCTTCCGGTAGAGGGCTATCTGCGATTCGGGCTGTTCATGATCCCATACCTGATCATTGGCTATGATATTCTGAAGAAAGCATTTAAAGGCATTATGAATAAGCAGGTATTTGATGAGAACTTTTTGATGGCAGTCGCTACTGTAGGTGCTATTCTTCTGGGCGATTACACAGAAGGTACTTCTGTTATGCTTTTCTACCAGATTGGAGAACTTTTCCAGAGCTATGCAGTAGGAAAGAGCAGAAGAAACATCAGCGAACTTATGGATATCCGTCCGGATTATGCGAACGTAGAGAAAGATGGAGAACTGGAACAGGTAGATCCTGATGAGGTGGAAATCGGAACTGTGATCGTTGTACAGCCGGGAGAAAAAGTGCCGATTGATGGTGTGATCACAGAGGGTACTTCCACATTAAATACCAGCGCACTGACAGGTGAAAGTCTTCCGCGCAGTGCGAAAGTTGGGGACGAAGTTATCAGCGGATGTATCAATATGACTGGTCTTCTGAAAATCCGTACAACAAAAGAATTCGGGGAATCTATAGTATCCAAGATTCTGGAACTTGTAGAGAATTCCAGTTCCAGAAAATCAAAATCCGAAAACTTCATTTCCAAATTTGCAAAATATTATACACCTGCTGTATGTTATGGAGCCCTTGCCCTTGCTCTGATCCCGCCGATTATATTACTGATCATGGGAAAACCGGCCATGTGGGGAGAATGGATCTACAGAGCACTTACATTCCTTGTAATCAGCTGTCCATGTGCATTGGTCATCAGTATTCCGTTAAGTTTCTTTGCTGGAATCGGTGGAGCCAGCAATCAGGGTGTTCTGGTCAAAGGTTCCAACTATCTGGAAACACTGGCTCAGACAAAATATGTTGTATTTGACAAGACCGGTACTATGACTCAGGGTGTTTTCGAAGTAAGCGGTATCCACCATAATGAAATGCCTGATGAAAAATTATTAGAGTATGCGGCGCTTGCAGAGTGTTCTTCTTCCCATCCGATCAGCAAGAGCCTGCAGAAGGCATACGGCAAACCTATCGACAGAAACCGTATAACAGATATCGAAGAGATCAGCGGTAACGGTGTGATTGCTAAAGTTGATGGTGTTTCCGTAGCTGCCGGAAATTCAAAACTGATGAACAGACTTGGTATTTCTTATCAGGAATGCCATCATGTGGGAACAGTTGTGCATATGGCTGTTGACGGTAAATATGCAGGTCACATTCTTATCTCAGACATTGTGAAACCTCATGCTAAAGAAGCTATCGCAGAACTTAAGAAGGCTGGAATTACAAAGACAGTTATGCTTACAGGTGACTCTAAACGTGTTGCAGACCAAGTAGCAGCAGATCTTGGAATCAATGAAGTATACAGTGAGCTTCTTCCTGCTGATAAAGTAACAAAAGTCGAAGAACTTCTTGATAATAAGACTGAGAAAGAGAAACTGGCATTCGTAGGTGACGGTATCAACGATGCTCCTGTATTATCAAGAGCAGATATTGGTATTGCTATGGGAGCACTTGGATCTGATGCAGCTATCGAAGCAGCAGATATCGTATTGATGGATGACGATCCGCTGAAAATCTCCAAAGCGATCAAGATCGCACGTAAATGTATTCGTATTGTATATGAGAATATATATTTTGCTATTGGAATCAAGGTTCTCTGTCTGATTCTGGGTGCAGTTGGTATTGCAAACATGTGGATGGCAATCTTCGCAGATGTAGGTGTTATGATCATTGCAGTATTGAATGCAATCCGTGCATTATTTGTTAAGAACTTATAAGTTACCGTTCATAAAGTTGGCAGCAATACCTATATATGTAATGATAGGGTTACTGTCCCTCAGGGGCAGTAACCATTTGTGGTAATAAAATAGTTGTAAGAAAGGAACAGGTGAGAGAATGGAAGAACGTAAAGATGAAGTATGTGATGGATGCGAGGTTCATGAAGACTTGCTGAAGATCGTAAATGAAACATTACCTGAAGAGACAGAACTTTATGACCTGGCAGAATTATTCAAAGTTTTCGGAGATTCCACCAGAATTCGTATCCTCTTTGTACTGTTCGAAGCAGAAGTATGTGTATGTGACCTTGCCAAAGTACTGAACATGACACAGTCCGCGATTTCTCATCAGCTCCGTATCCTGAAACAGAACAAGCTGGTTAAGAACAGAAGAGAAGGAAAATCCATTTTTTATTCTCTGGCAGATGATCATGTCCGCACGATCATCAATCAGGGCAGAGAGCATATAGAAGAAGATTAATTACCCAAAAGGAACTGGCTGTATGTAACGCAGGCAGTTTCCTTTTTTACAGAAGTTGGATTTGACATTTTTTACAGGCATCTTTATAATTATGGAACAGACGAAATATATTTAAATGAGGATCGAATAAATGGAATCTCATATTTATGTAGCGATAGATCTGAAATCCTTTTATGCATCAGTCGAATGTAAAGATCATGGTCTGGATCCTATGACCACTAATTTGGTAGTTGCAGATGCCAGTCGTACAGAGAAAACCATATGCCTTGCAGTTTCCCCATCCCTGAAAGCTTACGGGATTCCGGGAAGAGCAAGGCTTTTTGAAGTTGTGCAAAAAGTGAGAAAAGTGAACCAGGAACGGTTGAAAACAACTCCTGATCATAAATTTACAGGTAAGTCCTGCAATGATATAGAATTAAAAAATGACTCTTCGCTGGCAGTGGGATATTATATTGCACCGCCGAGAATGGCGAGATATATTGAAGTCAGCACTGCGATATATCAGACATATCTGAAATATTTTGCACCGGAAGATATGCATGTTTATTCCATAGATGAGATTTTTATAGACATTACGCATTATATGAAAATTTATCAGATGAGTGCTTATCAGCTTACACAGAAGATCATCCTGGATATTTTGGATACTCACGGACTTACTGCAGCAGCGGGAATCGGCACAAACTTATATCTGTGTAAGATTGCAATGGATATTGTAGCAAAACATGTAGAACCGGATGAGAATGGAGTCCGTATTGCGCAGCTGGATGAAATGGAGTATCGCAGACTGCTGTGGGAACATGAACCGATTACTGATTTCTGGCGGGTCGGACGTGGATATGCCCGGAAACTTGCGGAAAATGGAATGAAGACAATGGGAGATGTTGCCAGATGTTCTGTAGGAGGCCCGAATGATTATCATAATGAAGAATTACTCTATAAATTGTTCGGGATCAATGCAGAACTACTGATCGATCATGCCTGGGGATGGGAGCCGTGTACCATTGCAGAAATCAAATCTTATAAACCCGACAACAACAGTATCTGTTCCGGTCAGGTTCTTCAATGTCCTTACACGTTCGAAAAAACAAGGATCGTAGTCCGGGAAATGGCGGAAATGATGGCTCTTGATCTGGTTGATAAGGAAATGGTTACAGATCAGCTGGTACTGACAGTGGGATATGATATTGAGAATCTTTCAGATCCTGTCATCAGCAAAGCTTATAAAGGAGAAATTACGATCGACCGTTATGGGAGAAGCATCCCGAAACATGCCCACGGAACACAGAATCTGTCTGAATTTACAAATTCAACTTACGAGATTATTGAGAATACACTGAAACTCTATGACCGTATCATGAACCCTGACCTGCTGATTCGAAGAATTACTCTGACTGCTAATCATGTCAAAAAAGAACAGGATATTGTCAAAAAAGAAACTTATGAACAACTGGATCTTTTTACAGATTATGCAGCAATTGAAAAGGAAAAGCAGGAAAAAGAAGAGAAACTTCAGAAAGAAAAAAAGCTCCAGCATGCAATGTTGGAGATCAAGAAAAAGTATGGAAAAAATGCAATTCTCAAAGGAACAAACTTTGAAGAGGGGGCAACTTCTATTGACAGAAATCAGAGAATAGGAGGACATAAAGCTTGAGTAAACAGATGAATAAGTATATAAGAAAACATGCTGATTTTACAAACAAATATGCGCCTGACAGTAATATTGGAAATCAGTCTTCACACAGATATGATGATATTATCAATCTTCCTCATCCCGCATCTACATCACATCCCCCAATGCCCCTTAATGACCGTGCGGCCCAGTTTGCTCCTTTTGCAGCACTTACCGGACACGGTGCCGCTATTCGAAGTACTGCAGAAACAATGGAGGAGAAGATGCAGCTTGGCAAAGATGTAACCCTGCTGGAAGACCCTGCGGATCCTGCTTTATGGGCCGTGTCAGATTCAGATGAAACAAATGAGTAGAAGCGCTTTTTGAATATGATATGTTCAATCAACGGATATTATATATGTACTCTTTTTACAATTTCATTTGTAAGTCCGCCGATCACAACCCCGGCAGCAACCCCGGCGACCAGCAACGCCGGCGTATATACAAATACACTTGCATTATTTACGATCAGCATAGCAATGATAAGCTGTCCGATATTATGCGAAACACCTCCGGCAACGCTGACTCCGATCAGACTGAAAGAGGTCTTCTTTAACATAAGAGTCATAACTGTCATACTAAGCGCAGCCCCTGCCAGGCTGTACAGGATACTGAACAGATTTCCAAACATGAATCCGATCACCAGAATACGAACCACCGAAACCAGTGCAGCTTCTTTAAAAGAATACTTCTTCAGGATAAAAAGTACCCCCAGATTCGCCAGTCCAAGCTTAATTCCAGGAATTCCTGCAAATACGGGAACCAGTGATTCCACATATCCCAGAATAATAGCCACAGCCGAAAAAAGTCCAAGATAGGCTGTTTTTTGCTTCATAAAATATATCTCCTCTCAACAGTTATATGCAAAAAAATCAAATTCTTTAGATATTCTAACACAGAAAAAAAATCCCTGCAAGCATAAGTTAACTGTTGCTAACATATGTTAATATTTCACATAGTTTCTCTCTTTATTTTCTTATTGAAAAAGTTTGACGAATAACTTTGACAAAAAATGGTAGATTTTTTTGAATACACATGTTATTCTTTTGGAAGTTAGTAGCGACTAATCATAGTTACTATTAACCGCATACCAAAATCCTATATGAATATCTTTGGCAGAAGTCACTCCCTTTTGGTAAAAAGTAAATTCCCTTTGGTTAATAAGTTGATTAACCCTCTGGTAAGAGTTATTCCAAAAAATAAATTTTTAGAAGAGGAGAAAATATGACAAACAAAAATCTTATGAAAAAGATAGCTCCTGTTGTGATGAGCGCAGCAGTCGTAATGTCCAATATGCCGTACGTTGTACTGGCATCTGACTTTACGGACAGTGAAGTAATTACAGGTAACACAGATATCTCTGCTCCTGAAGAATTTACCACAGAAAAAGAACAGGATGAATTTACCACTGAAGATGCAGAGGAAGATGCTTTTTCAGCAGAAACGCAGCAGAGTGAAGCTTATGTCCTTATGAATATTCCATATGATGATTTTTATAAGGCAGAACTGAAAAATAATGATGTTAAAGTTGACGCATTCACATCAGCAACTCTTAACAAATCAAGAACATCCGGAATGATGAACGGAAATTCTGCTTATCATGTGAATCCGGACGGATCTGACGTTACAGGTGTTACTTTCCCTGTTAAAGTCAGCAATCTTTCCCTGCTTAAAGATCAGAAACAGGTAACAGACTCTGATTCAGTAACGATCACAGTAACAAACAGAGGACAGACAAGCTCCAATACTTATACAGGAAAAGACTCTCTGATTGAGAATGCATCTTATTCTTATTATGTTTTAAGTGAAGCACCATCTTACTATAAAGAGCTCACTGTCAATACAGACGGAAGCTATTCATTCTCCGCAATGAAAGGTGCAGAAACAAAAACTGTTTCTATCAATGCCACATTGAAAACAGAAACAAGCTATGGTGATTATGAACTGGATCTTGATAACAATGCTTTTCCGGAAGTGATCGACACAAATACAGATAAAATATATGGCGTAACAGTAAATACCACAGACGGAACCAACTATGGTCTTCGCCATCTGGAGAATATCTGGCGTGGAAGTATGCTCGCATGGGGAACAGGATATACAACAGAAGTTCATGGATGCCCTGTTTCTTCCGCACACTATAAATCAATCATGGGAAAAACCATTGACAGTGTTACTTATTACACAGATAAAGGAATTATTACCTTTGATGTACCTGATGTAAAAGTTCAGACAACCACAGGCATCAAAGCAACTGTTGCAGATATCATGGATACAGATTCTTCTGCAGCAGTTACATTTGACCAGACACTGCCTGCTGATTTCAATGCACAGTATACTGTAGACGGAACAGAAGTTTCCTGTGCAGATGGAAAACTTGCAGTTGGAGCTCTGGCTTTGGGAACACATAAAGTTGTAATTACAGATACCAATGGAATCTATGTCCCTATCACTGCAGAATTTACAGTAAATACTGATAAAATGCCTGCGGCATATGACAGTAAGGCAGCTAAGCTGGTTGCAGCTGACGGAGCTACAGCCGATGAACTTTCTGCATACATTAAAAACATCAGCAAAGTAAAAGTTGACGATAAAGAATATGCCGCATCCGGAAGAGGAGCAAAAGTAATTGTAAAAGAGGATGGAACCCTTGATCTTACAGATCTTCAGGTGACAGATACAACTGTATTTGAAGTAACTTCTGTAGGATATAAAAACAATCTTGTTTTCACTTATAAAGAAGCAGAAAACAAATTTGAATTAAATACCACAGCAAAAACTCTTTATACAGAAGGTCAGACAAAAGTTTCTCTCAAACTTACAACAAACCTTACAGATAAAATTACATGGAAATCCAGCAATACTAAAGTTGCCACTGTAAACAGTGCGGGAGTTGTAACTGCCAGGGCAAAAGGAACTGCAGTAATTACAGCGTCTTGTGGCAAATATACTGCAACTTGTACAATAACAGTTAAAAATCCGTCTCTTGCATTAAATAAAAAATCTACAACTCTTTACAAAGGAACCAGAACTACCCTGAAAGCTTACGTAAAAGGTGTTGATGCATCAAAAGTAACATTTACTTCCAATAATACGAAGGTTGTGGTTGTAAACAAAACAACAGGTAGAATTGTGGCTAAAGCAGCCGGAAAAGCAGTAATCACAGTTAAATGCGGCAGCCTGAAAACTACCTGCACAGTAACTGTCAAAAATCCGACACTGAAACTTGCAAAAACTTCTGCAAGTATCAAAGTTGGTAAAAAGACAACTATTAAAGCAACAGCAGCACCATCCGGAACTATAAAATATACATCTTCTAACAAAAAGATTGTGACGGTATCTTCAAAAGGTGTAGTAACCGGAAAGAAAAAAGGAACTGCGAAGATTACCGTAACCTGTAATGGTGTAAGTAAAACATTCAAAGTTACTGTAAAATAAATTTCAAACTGAATTGCCCGATTCAGAGGTCCCGGAATTGATATATTATTCCGGGACTTTCTTAATGATAAAAAAACAACATTAACATTTTGATGAAAGAATAGAAATTTTTATAAAAAAATGATACACTTCTAAAGTTAGTTGTAGTTAATACGATACACACTGCAGAAAAAATAATGAAGGAGAGGACATAACGTGAATAATCAAAACTTTTACCTGCGTCTGATCGCTCTTTTAATGATTATCATGGCAGTATTTTTCTATAATGGAACAGTAAAAGACAAAGAGCAGGAACAGAACATTGCAGACCTGACTACACAGGTACAGAATCTTCAGGATCAGCAGGATCAGATTCTTACAGCATTACAGGAGGCTTATGAAGAGCAGAAAACTGCAGCGGAAAGCAAAACAGATTCCGACAGTAAATCTTCTGACAGTAAGAAGAGTACAGATGCAGAGGAAACATCTGATGATTCTGACAATGTATACAAAAACGGTACATATGAGGGTTCCGGAACCGGATACGGCGGTACAATTACAGTACAGGTAACTCTGGAAGATGATACGATCACTGCGGTGAGTGTGGTCAGCGCACCAGGAGAGGACAGCGCTTACCTTGCACAGGGTGAAAATGTTATTAACAGCATTATCAGTGAACAGAGTACAGATGTTGATACTATCTCAGGAGCAACCTTCAGTTCCACAGGAATCCTGGAGGCAGTAAATGACGCATTATCAAAGGCGGAAAACTAATGAAAAAGAGACAAAGAAAGGTACGTCTGATCCGTGCCGCCATACAGCTTATATTTTTTATAGTAGCACCGTCCCTTTTCTCCACAGCATTTGCAGGAATTAAATCTATTTTTCTTGCAATCGGAGGACAGCAGAGTGTAACCTGGAATTCATTTCTCGATATTACAGCTCTGCTTGTGATTATCACGATTCTATTTGGACGGCATTTCTGCGGCTATGCCTGTGCGTTTGGTTCATTAGGTGATGCATTATATGAACTTACAGCATTTATACGCGCAAAATGTTTTGGAAAAAAGAAAAAACATGGATATTCCGAAATCTGGGTCCACAGGCTTCAGAAAGTAAAATATCTGGTACTTGCACTGCTGCTTCTTTCCTGTTTAACAGGAATGTACTCCAGACTTCAGGGAATGAGTCCATGGGATGTATTTTCCATGCTTACAACAGGCCGTCTGCCTAAATCTACTTATATTGTAGGCACAATATTACTGATCCTTATTATGATCGGTATGTGTACACAGGAAAGATTTTTCTGTCAGTTTCTTTGCCCAATGGGTGCTGTTTTTGCGATTCTGCCAATCTTTCCGGGAGCACTTTTTAAGAGAAATCGTCCAAATTGTGCCCAAAAATGTACTCTCTGTAAGAAAAGATGTCCGGCACATCTGGATATCGACGGTGACACTGCACATTCAGGAGAGTGCATCTGCTGCCATGCCTGCACAGCGGTTTGCCCAAGAAAGAATATCCACCTTGGAGAGGTGAACGCAGAGAAAATAATTACAAAATAATTTTATAGTATGTGAATTTTTAAACGTCCGGTCCTGTTGCTCCGGACGTTTATTATTGAGAAAAATTAGCATTAATTAACTTATTGAGAAAATTTGATTAGTAAGGGCTAACTTAATGGGTAGACAAGAAAAAAAAACAGTGTTATAGTCTATAGAGTTAGTTGACACTAATAAATTACATTATTGAAAAATAGATTATAACAGATAAGGAAACAATACAACATATGCCAAACAGACATTCTTTTGTACGGGGATTTATAATTACAACCTCTCTTTTGTGTACATCCCAGACAGTATTCGGAGCTCCTGAAGTAAATACATATTCTAAGACAGATTTTGCTATGGACACTGTAGTATCAGAAACTCTTTACACAACGGGAGAAGACATTACTGCGGATGTGATCACTGCTTTAAAAGATGTGGAAACGAATTTGATTTCCTGGACAGAGGAAGGTTCTCAGATATATAAGATCAATCAGAATGCCGGCAGTACAACGACCGTTTCTGACGAAACAGCAGGCTATTTGAAGCAGGTGTTGGATCTGTCTGAAGCTTCTGGCGGCGCAATGGATCCTACTATGGGAAAGGTTATCCGTCTGTGGGATATTGATGGAGAGAATCCCCACGTTCCTGCTGAAGATGATCTGAAGTCTTTGCTTGCAGATGTAGGATATGACAAAGTTATCCTGAACGGAAACGATGTCACTATGCCGGAGGGTGTAACTTTAGATCTGGGTGCAGCAGGTAAGGGAATCGGCTGTGATGCAGCAAAGAAAATTCTTGATGCAGATAAAGAGGTGTCCGGAATGATTCTGAATCTTGGCGGCAGTAGTGTAATGAGCTATGGTTCAAAACCTGACGGTTCCGCCTGGCAGGTGGCTGTTACGGATCCACGAGATACAGAGGGAGATTACCTTGGCGTAGTCACTTTAAATGGAACAGAATTTTTATCTACTTCCGGAGATTATGAGAAGTATTTTATTGAAGATGGTATCCGATATCATCATATACTTGATCCTTCTACTGGATATCCTGCAAGAAGCGGTCTTACATCTGTCACAGTTGTATGTGATGATGGTTTGGATGCAGACGGACTCTCTACTGCATGTTTTGTACTTGGAAAAGATAAAGCCGAGGAGCTTCTGAAAAAGTACAATGCAGACGGACTGTTCGTGGATGATTCCGGTCATGTCTGGCTTACGGAAGGCATGAAGGAAAGATTTCAATTACTGAAAGATACTTATTCTATCAGTGAATAAGCTCATCTTATATACAAATAGTGGCTGTTCAGTATCTTCACAACTATAAGCCAAAATCTGTTAAAACTTAAGATTCTGGCGTTTTGGCACATTTGTGTCAGGATATTATACAGAATAGTGAATTACTAAATAGTTGCTGTAAATATTCATATTCAGGAGGAACTGAAAGGTATGCGCAAAGGAAATTTAATTAAAATGGCAGCACCTGCAATTTTAAGTGCAGCAATGATGGTTTCAGGATTACCGGTTATGGCTGCAGATTTTACAGAGGACACATCTGTTGAGGCATCTGTAGATGCTTTCGACGCAGCAGATGACGAAGAGACTTTCGGAACAAACGAAGAAACTCCATTTGCTGACGAAAAACAGGAAGAGGATCCATTCTCTGCAACAGCAACAGAAGACGGATACAAATATGTATACGCCGGTTTGACATGGGAACAGTACTGGGCATCTGAAGGTGTTTATAATGCAACAAACACAGATTCAAACAGCGTTAAAGACAGTCATGATGAATTTGATAAAGGCGGATTTGATACTGTTACAAGAGCAACTGTAAATCATGGTCTTCACAGAGGAAGTTATCAGTGTGAAGCTATTATGTATGATTCAAATGGCGACTCATATGAGATTTCTTACTGGACATCTGCCAATGATGCAGTTCTTACAGATGGAAGTACTGTAAAACTTAACAAGCCAGAAAGAGGCCAGATTACAAAGGCAGATGGCAGTGTTGTTGATTTTGCAAATTATAAAGTTGTTGGATTGAAATATGTTCCGGTTGCTGTTAAAGCCGAGGATTATGAAGCATTCAGAGCACAGTATAAAGTTGTTGAAGACGGCAGTGCTGTGGCAGGTGGCTATGGTGAAGGCAAATTACAGTCATATAATGGAATTGCTGATGTGACAGCAGAAACAAATGGTTTAAAAGAAGCTGTTAAAGGTTCTGACGGAACATTTACTTTCACAGCAAGAAAAACAGGCACAGGATCCGGACTTAAGGATGAAGAACTGCAGACAGCATCTAATATCAATGTAGAGGTAAGAGACGCAAGTGGAAGTTATGGTGAATTCTTAAGAGTAGACCTTACAGGAGACGGTTATGGCGCTCTCGGATCTAAAATGTATGCTACAAAGTGGGACTATTACGGAAACGGAGATACTGTTCTTGCATCATACGGAACTAAATTTGCAGCTGATAACTGGATGCATAAAGCTATGGGAATCCAGCTTGGCCTGACAGATTCTTATCGTTGTCAGCTTCCGACAGGAACAGACGGAACAGGTAAATGGAAAGTTACTGTATATGCTATGGGATATGCTGATTATTCATTTGCATTTACAGCAACAGATGCAAACATTGTAAAACCGGATGCCGGAGAAGCTGATACAACTGCGTTAAAAGCAGCTGTTGAAAAAGCATCTGCATTAAACGAATCAGATTATACAGCTGAGTCCTGGAGCGCTATGCAGTTAGAGCTTGAAGAAGCGAAAGATTTACTTGCAAAAGAAAAACCAACCCAGGCAGAAGTTGATGAGGCTACTACTCATCTTAATGCTGCAATAGAAGCACTTGTAAAAGAAGACAAAGTAACTGTAACTCTTAATAAAACAGCAACAACTGTTTATAAAGGATCAACAACTACTCTGAAGGCAACTGTAACGGGTGCTGATGCATCAAAAGTAACCTTTACTTCCAATAATACAAAAGTTGCTACTGTAGATAAAACAACAGGTAAAGTTACAGCTAAAGCAGCAGGTACAGCTGTTATTACAGCTAAATGCGGTAATGTGAAAGCAACCTGCACAGTAACAGTTAAGAATCCATCTCTTACATTAAGCAAAAAATCCACAACTATTTATAAAGGATTCAGAGCTACTCTGAAAGCAACTGTAAAAGGTGCTGATGCATCAAAAGTAACCTTTACTTCCAGCAATACAAAAGTTGCAGTTGTAAACAAAACAACAGGTAGAATTGTGGCTAAAGCAGCAGGTAAAACAGTGATCACAGTTAAGTGCGGCAGTCTGAAAGCAACCTGCACAGTAACAGTTAAGAATCCGTCTCTTACACTGAGCAAGACATCTGTAACTGTAAAAGTCGGTAAAACAACTAAGATCACAGCTAAAGCAGCTCCAACCGGAAAAGTCACATTCAAATCCAGCAACAAAAAAGTTGCAACAGTATCCTCTTCCGGTACAATCAAAGGTATCAGAAAAGGTACTGCTAAAATCACTGTAACATGCAACGGTGTATCCAAGACAGTAAAAGTAACTGTAAAATAATTCAGACAGATTTACTCTGACTGATTATAAACAAAGAGAAGAAATCCTGTGTCTCGCACAAAGAACAGGATTTCTTTTCGCTGTATAAAAGGCATAGCTGCTAAATAACTGAGCATAAGAAGGAGAAGATTTGTGGATAAAAAAGAACAGAAAAATAATAAACAGACAGAAAATAAACCAGGTCAGGACAGCTTCAGACCGTGGCTGAAACTTCTTCCGGCTGCAGCTGTTTTTGCAGCAGTCTGCATAACCTGTTATAAGGCAGACAAGAGCCCGGCAGAATCTGTTCAGGTCACTGACAGTAATATCATGTCAACTGATGATATCAAAAAAATGATCCTTGCAGAAGACTTAACCGAAAAAACTACAGCATCTTCTGCCAAAGGCAGCAAAAATTCTGCTAAAAAGACATCATCAAAAAAAGCCGGTAAGATAAAAACCGGTACAAAGAAAAATACAACTTCCGGTGCTGCCGCGAATGCTGCAGGCGGAGGCGGGGGTGCAGGAAGCACTGTAACTCCTACAACAGAAGTTCCTGCCGGAGGATATACAGACGGAACCTATACAGGTTCAGGAACCGGGTTTGGCGGAACCATTACTGTACAGGTAACTGTCAGCAATCATAAGATCGTATCGATCAATATTCTGGATGCATCCAGCGAAACAGCTTCCTATTTTGCCAATGCGCAGGGAGTGATCAGCAGAATCATTTCCAGTCAGTCCCCAAATGTAGATGCAGTCAGTGGAGCTACCTACTCTTCCAATGGAATTATCTCAGCAGTCCAGAACGCACTGTCTCAGGCAATTCCATCAGGAAATCAGACGACTGCCACACCAACGCCAACACCGTCACCAAAACCGACAAGAAAACCTGTTCCCACACCAAAGCCAGGAGAAGAGCAGAAATATAAAGACGGAACCTATACAGGAACCGGTAAAGGATATAGCGGAACAGTTACATTGACAGCTACGATCAAAAAAGGTGTGATCAAATCTCTGGAAGTGGAACATACAGATACTCCTATGTTTTTCAAAAAAGCATGGGATGTTCTTGAAGAGGAAATTATTCAGAACCAGTCTGTTGAAGGAATTGATACAGTCAGTGGAGCTACCTATTCTTCAAAAGGAATATTAAATGCAATGAAAGATATCCTGAAACAGGCAGCACAGGGCAGCACAAAAGTAACTCCTACACCAACTCCTAAGGTAACTGTTACTCCGACTCCAAAAGCAACGCCAACTCCAAAAGTATCTGTTACACCGACTCCTGAGGAAACACCGACCCCTGCACCGGACGAAACTCCGGAACCTACGCCGGAACCAACGGGACCATATATTGACGGAACATATTCCGGATCAAGTTATGGCTACAGTGGAAGGGTAAATGTAACTGTAACAATTCAGGGAGGACAGATTGTATCAATTGAACAAAGTAACAGTGATTCTCCTGAATTTTTTGATGAAGCATGGAATTCTATCTATCCTCAGATTATGGCCAATCAGTCAGCAGATGGCGTAGACACAGTCAGCGGTGCTACATTTTCTTCAGAGGGAATCCTTGGAGCAGTTCAGAAAGCGCTTGCCCAGGCACTTGCTTAAAGTCTTAAGCCTGTTGTAAAAGAGAGTGCAATGTGCTATAATTTTTGTTAGTGAATTCTAACTGACAACATAAAAACGGAGGACAGCAACATGATCAAAACAACTGTAAAAGTAGATGGCATGATGTGCGGTATGTGTGAATCTCACGTAAATGATGCAGTGAGAAAAGCCTTTCAGGTAAACAAGGTTACTTCTTCGCACAGTAAAGGCGAAACAGTGATTATCTCAGACGGACCTGTAGATGAATCCAGATTAAAAACAGCCATCAATGCAACAGGATATGAAGTAAAAGGTATTACATCAGAGCCTTATGAAAAGAAAAAAGGACTGTTTTCTTTTCTTCATAAATAAAAAATAATTACTAAGCCAGGCGGGAATTGTTCTATGCAGAATAGTTCTTGCCTGGTTTTTTTATGTCATAGGAAATTACTCTGTAATGTTCCTATAACATAAAAAGCCCTCCGGGCAGGATTCTTACTTGTATCATTCTTTCTTGTAAATAATTCGCAGTAAAACACTGGGATTTTTGTGCATTAATACTATTGCGTAATTGGACTATATTTGTATAATAAAGTTAGTCCGAGTTAATTACTGGGAATTAGCCAAATCTTATTGCTTTTCGCAATTGAAACAGGGGACTTACTTGATTTGGTTAAATACGTAGTCCAGTGTTAAACCAGCTATCATAGATTCAGCTCTGTGCTGAGAAATGGAGGATAAAAATGAATACATCTTTGTTAATAACGAAAGATCTTTCTGTAAATGTAGAAGAGAAAGAGATTCTTCATAAAATCAATCTTGAAATTGGAAATGGAGAAACCCATGTTTTAATGGGCCCCAATGGAGCAGGGAAATCTACTCTGGGTTATGCACTGATGGGAAACCCCAGATATCAGATCACCAACGGTAAAATCTATTTTAACGGTACAGAACTTCAGGATGAGTCAGCAGATAAACGTGCACAGAAAGGAATATTCCTTTCTTTCCAGAATCCTCTGGAGGTTCCGGGAATCTCTCTTGCAAACTTTATCCGCAATGCGTTGGAACAAAGAACAGGAACCAGGATCCGTCTCTGGGATTTCAAAAAAGAAATGAAAAAGGCAATGGATGTCCTTCAGATGGATGAATCCTATGCGGACAGAGATTTAAATGTAGGCTTTTCCGGTGGCGAAAAAAAGAAAGCGGAAATCCTTCAGCTGCTGATGCTGAAACCATCACTGGCAATTCTGGATGAGACAGATTCCGGACTGGATGTAGATGCCGTACATACTGTTTCCAAAGGTATCGAAGAATACCAGAAAAGCAAAAAAGGTTCTCTTTTAATCATTACTCACAGCACAAGGATCCTGCAGTCTCTCCACGTAGATCGAACTCATGTACTGGTGGACGGGCATCTTGTAGCATCCGGAGATGCGTCTCTTGTAGACGAAATCAATAACCACGGTTTCGAGCGTTTTATCGGCAAGCAATAAAAAAGAAGGTGAGGCTTCATGAGAGAAAAAACATACGTGGAAGATATAGACAGAAACAAATACGATTTTCGGTATGACGAAAAAGATGCATATAAAGTGAAAGAAGGACTGACTCCGGAAATTGTTGAGAAAATTTCCAGAGAGAAACATGATCCTGCATGGATGGAACTGTTCCGTTTACAATCTCTGCAGATTTATAATGAAATGCAGATTCCTGACTGGGGACCGTCTATCGAAGGTTTAAATATGGACCAGATCGTAACCTATGTAAGACCCAATACAAAAATGACAGCTAAATGGTCCGATGTCCCTCAGGATATTAAGGATACTTTTGAAAAACTTGGAATTCCTCAGGCAGAACGTAAGTCCCTGGCAGGCGTTGGAGCACAGTATGATTCAGAACTTGTTTATCATAATGTGCGTTCAGAAGTAGCTGCACAAGGTGTGGTTTATACAGATATGGAAAGTGCCCTGAAGGGTGAATATGCAGACATGGTACGAAAGCATTTCATGAAACTGATCACTCCGCGAGACCATAAATTTGCAGCACTTCACGGTGCAGTCTGGTCAGGCGGATCTTTTGTATATGTACCGCCGGGTGTATCAGTAACCATTCCGCTTCAGTCCTATTTCCGGTTGAATGCACCGGGTGCAGGACAGTTTGAACATACACTGATCATCGTAGACGAGGGCGCTTATCTTCACTTTATAGAAGGATGCTCTGCACCGAAATATAACGTAGCAAATCTTCATGCCGGATGTGTGGAATTATTTGTAGGAAAGAATGCAAAGCTTCGATATTCCACCATAGAAAACTGGTCTAAGAACATGTATAACCTGAACACCAAGCGTGCCAGAGTAGAAGAAGGCGGAACTATTGAATGGGTTTCTGGTTCTTTTGGATCACATGTATCTTATCTTTATCCAATGAGTATTTTAAACGGTGAAGGTGCCAGGGCAGAATTTACCGGGATCACATTTGCAGGAAAAGGCCAGAATCTGGACACAGGTGCTAAGATTGTTCATAATGCACCAAAAACTTCTTCTTATGTAAATACAAAATCCATTTCAAAAGATGGCGGAATCAGTACGTTCAGAAGCTCTGTAGTTGTGACAAACAAAGCAAAACAAAGCAAATCTGCAGTGTCCTGTCAGTCATTGATGCTGGACGATATTTCCCGTTCAGACACGATCCCGGCCATGGATATCCGTACTAAAGATGCGGATGTCGGACACGAGGCAAAGATAGGTAAAATCAGTGATGATGCAGTCTTTTATCTCATGTCCAGAGGTATTTCAGAAGAAGATGCAAGGGCGATGATCGTCAGTGGATTTGCAGATAATGTTTCTAAGGAACTGCCTCTGGAATATGCTGTAGAAATGAATAACCTGATACATCTGGAAATGAAAGGCAGTATAGGATAAAGACAGGAGGAATGATCATGAATCAGGCACTTGATATGAAAGTTAACTGTTTACCGTCCAGAACCTGGAACTGGCTCCACATGAACGAAGCTGTCATAAATCAGGTAATGGTAAAAGGTGAAAATAAAGTTACTATTACCCTGCCGTCAAATATCAGTCAGGGTAATACACCAGAAACAGATTTTGAAAAAATCGCAACGGGAATGGGAGATGACATGGATAAACTGGTCTCCGGTTCAGAAATATCCTCCCTTACCTTTGTAACAGAAAAAGGAGAAAAAATCCTGCAGCCGCTGCGACTGGCATTCCATTATAAGGATAATAACAGGCAATTAAATGTAATCGATCTTCATATTCAACAGGGCAGTGAAGCAACGGTTATAATGGATTATTCCTGCGAAAAAGGAGCCGAAGGACTGGCTGCTGTCCGTACCAGAATCATGGGAGAAAAAGATTCTCATCTGAATCTGATACAAGTCCAGCGACTGGATCAGAATTTCGAATGTATGAATGATGTAGGAATCTGTTGTAAAGAAAATGCTTCCGTACAGGTATTTCATTTAATCCTTGGAGGAAAGAACATATGGCAGGGATGCAGGGCTGATCTGCTTGGCAGAGATAGTCATTTTCAGGAAGAAATCGGTTATCTGGCAGGTGGCAGAATGCATCTGGATATGAATTATGTGATTCGCCATTTTGGAAGAAATACGACTTGCGATATCAATTCTTCAGGTGTTCTTAAAGACCAGGCATCCAAACTTTTCAGGGGCACTATAGACTTTGTAAAAGGCTGTGCAGGATCAAAGGGAAACGAAAAAGAAGATGTTCTGTTACTGGATGATGCAGTGAAAAATCAGACAATTCCTGTTATTCTCTGTGCGGAAGAAGACGTGGAAGGTAATCATGGAGCTACGATCGGACAACTGGATGGGGAACTTATGTTTTACCTCCGGTCCAGAGGCCTTTCCGAATCATATATTTATGAAATGCTTGCAAAAGCAAGAATTGATGCCATCTGCAGCAAAATTCCGGATATGCAGATAAGAGAAGAAATCAGACACTATCTTGAAGGAGGAGAGGCAGATGTGTAATGACATCAGCAGCATACGAAAGGATTTTCCTGTTTTTCAAAATCGACCGGATCTGATTTATCTGGACAATGCCGCCACCACTCAGAAGCCTTTCTGTGTGATACAAAAAGAACAGGAATTTTATGAAAAAAATAATGCCAATCCATTTCGTGGAATATATAAACTTGGAGAAGATGCGACAGAAGAATACGAAAATGCCCGTATTACTGTGCAGAAATTTATCCATGCAGAAATGCCGGAGGAGATCATATTTACCAGAAATGCAACAGAGAGTCTGAATCTTGTTGCATACAGTCTGTCTGCTCTTATGTTAAAACCCGGTGATGAAATTCTGATCAGTATCATGGAACATCACAGCAATCTGATCCCGTGGCAGCAGGCAGCAGCCAGAACAGGAGCTGTATTAAAGTATATCGAATGTACAAAAGAAGATCCTTCTATTACAGAAGATCAACTTCGAAATGCGATGACACCCCGGACAAAAATTGTAGCAATTACTCAGATTTCCAATGTTCTGGGATGTACAAATAACATCAGAAAACTGGCGGAAACAGTTCACGAAAAGGGGGCAGTTTTTGTAGCAGACGGAGCGCAGAGTGTTCCGCATATTCCGGTAAATGTTATGGACCTTAATGTGGATTTTCTGGTTTTTTCCGGACACAAAATGCTTGCACCTATGGGCATCGGTGTCCTCTACGGAAAGAAAAAATTGTTGGATAAGATGCCACCTTTCCTGTGTGGTGGAGAGATGATCGATTCGGTCTCCAGAGATGGTGCTGTTTATGCTCCTGTACCGCACAAATTTGAAGCTGGAACAGTAAATGCGGGCGGTGCTGCAGCACTTGCCGAAGCAATCCGGTATTATGAACAGATCGGATTTGAAAATATTCAAAAGCAGGAGGCACTTCTTACAGAGATTGCTGTGGATGGCATAAAAAAGCTGCCATTTATACATATTCTGGGATCTCAGAACCCCAGGGAACATCAGGGGATTATTTCCTTTGTAATAGATGGCGTTCACCCGCATGATGTAGCAGCAATCCTGGATGCAGATCATATTGCAGTGCGTGCAGGCCATCATTGCGCACAACCATTGCTGAAATATTATGGAGTCTCTTCTTCCACGCGTGTAAGTTTTTCTTTTTATAATACAGAAAAGGAAGTTTCGCAGCTGCTTAGAAGCCTTAAAGAGATAAGGAGGAAAATGGGTTATGCAGAATAATACTTTTTATAATGAGATTTTGACTGATCATAATTTACATCCGGGTCACAAGCACGATCTTCCGGATGCGGATCTGGTTCTGGAGGGAGTGAATCCAAGCTGCGGTGATGATATTTTTCTGAAGCTGAAAATTAAAGATGGTAAGATCACAGATGGTGCTTTTGAAGGAGACGGATGCGCTATCTCCCAGGCATCCACAGACATGATGCTGGATCTGATCATTGGAAAATCCACAGAAGAAGCTTTAAATCTGGCAGAAATTTTTCTTCGTATGATCAAGGGACAGATCACATCTGAAGAGAAAGATCAGTTGGAGGAGGCAGGTATTCTGGAAGATATTTCCCATATGCCTTCCCGTGTGAAATGTGCAGTCCTTGGATGGCATACCATGGAAGAAGTGCTCAAAAAAGTATGACATAAACCGATGGTTTATTGTGCAAATCCTCGATAAAACTCGAATAATGGCGGTAAGAAGTCTGGAAATTTACTAGAATTTGGTTGTGATTTTTGTACACTTGTGATACACTAAATGCAGTTAAAAAATCAATAGAAAATTACAATCTGGAGACGAAAAGATGAAAAGAAAGATAGAAATTGTCTGCTGGATTTTATTTACCATATGTTCTGGTGTCTGCTTTTTTATTAATTTTATGAGCAAGCCACCGGTAGACGATACACGTGCATTTACCTTATATATGATCGGTGCGGCAGTAATTTCTTTACTGTATCCGGTATCCATGTTGATCCTGGGACTGAGAAACCGATATCTGTATGATAAATTAAATGAATTTGCTGAAAAGAAGGATGAAACAGTAAAAGCAGAATCTCCAAAAATATCCAGACCATCTGCATCAGGATATACAGTACCTGATATGAACATTCTTATCAGCGCTCTTACCTCCGAAGATAAACTTACAGAGGAGGAAAAAGAATATTTATTAGAATACATTAAGAAGAAATGACGTGATATGAAATGGAATTATTAGCCTGTATGTCCATCGCAGGATCTGTTCCTGTTGTGATATGTCTATTTATATACATAATTCAAAGGAAAAATTATAACTATGTTCTTGGAAAAAGATTACTTCTGACAGGATTGTTCTTTTATCTGGTTCCTGTGCAGCTGATTAAATATCTGATTCCGGAAAAAGCTTACCCGGAAGTGCTTTTTAATGAAGAAGCCCAGTTATATTTGTCCAATTCTCTGTCCTTCTGGCATGAAAGAAAGGGCGAATATATTTGGATGCCGCAATGGTTTAATGTTGTTGCGACCATCTGGATGGCTGGAATTATTGTATTTTCTCTTTATGAACTTATCAAATATTGTAAAGAGACACGTTCAATTAAAAATTATATTTTCGAAACAGTGAATGACACTGAAAATAATATTACTTATTATCTGATACCTGATGGGATCTGCGGTCCATGTACGATAGGATTTTTTCATCAGAAAATAGCGATCCCTGAGAGTTTTCCGCTCCATCCTAACTTTATCATGGTATACAAGCATGAATATGCACATTTGAGAAATCATGATAATTTTGTAAAATTACTATGTCTTTTAGTTTTGTGCTTACACTGGATGAATCCAGTAGCATATCTTTTGTTTTATCTTTATAGAGATACAGCAGAAATAGTCAGTGACGGCGCAGCGGTAGAAGGCTGCGATAAAGAAACACGCCGTGCTTATGCAACTCTGCTGGTATTACTGGCCTCAACTCCGGATATCCTTCCGGCTGTGTGGAAAAATAACCTTTCCGGACATAAAAAGAAATCCGGAAGAGCTATGAATATTATTAAAAGGAGGATCAACTATATGATGAAAGAAAAGAGAAAAGGATTGTTACAGAGAGGGATTATGGTGGCAGTGTCAGCGCTGACGATTGTGGCTGGAGCAGGGACTGTGTTAGCATATGAAGCTATGCCATCATCAGATGTGAGTGTTACAGAAAGTATTGATAATAATTCCGATTTTGGAAAATTTAATGACATGGTAATTCTTACAGATTTTTCCAAGGGTGATTCTATTTTTATTGACTTTAATGGTAATGAATTTGTTGTTGATGATTATTCAAATCATGCACTTTGTACCCATAGTATGGTTGATGGGTATTGGCAAGTACATTCAAGCAATAATTCAGGTGGTTGTTCAGTAAAAGTATATAAAGCACAGCGATGCAAAAAATGTGGTTACTTAGCAAATGCAGTTTATCAATATACCGCAACATACGATAAATGCCCGCACTAATATAGAATATGTAATTTAAAATAAAAAGCCAAACTTTGTATAAAACATAAAGTTTGGCTTTTTATTTTGGTAACAAACATTTTCTGAAATACTTTCTCAATATCCCCTCCACATTCCTCTTGCATTTTTTACCAAAGTTAGAATATACTAACCAATAGAGTTAGATGTAACGAACTCTCGCGTGAATTAATCATTTGAACTCCGTCCGAAGAACTGCTGAAATCTTCGGAAATCTGGATCAGATCTGTAAATTCACGGTTATGCTGAAACCGTATCTCAGATATGATCCAACCGGTACATCCATATTTTGTGGTGTACCAGGAGTCCAAATGCAAAGTCAGAAAGGGGATTTATCATGTACTTAGAAATTGAGAAAGTAATTGGAAGAGAAAT
>CAJLTE010000037.1 GCA_905209435.1 uncultured Blautia sp.
TATCCTGCTCACCATTCCGTGTACCGATCGCTCGTCTTGCAGCAGCACAGGCAGCAATCGCTGAGAAGAATGCATAATTATAAATAATATATAAGTTCACGCACAGGCGTGACAGTGTCCAAACGATAATAGAATGGCCTTAAGATAGAAATATCTTAGGGCCATTTTTACGTGGACTTTGAATCAGGGATGTGTTATAATCCCAGTGCCGAATATATGGAAATTGTTGGAAGAGAGGGGAAATTTATGCAGGAGCAGATCCCGGTCAGAAAAGTGGACACTGGAGAATATATGAAAATAATCCGTTCGCTTCTGGAAGAGGGAAAAGAAGTGCCGCTTGTAGTGACAGGCAACAGTATGCTGCCCTTCCTGGTAGACGGACGAGACCAGGTTCTGATAAAAGAGGTAAACCGTCCGCTGCGAAAAGGTGACATTGCTTTCTTTCAGAGAAAGAATGGACAATATATCATGCACAGGATCCGCTATATCAGGCAGAATCCGAAGACAGGTAAGAGGGAGTACTGGTTTGTGGGAGACGGGCAGGTCTATATAGAAGGACCGATTGAACAGGAACAGATATTTGGCCTTATCATTGAAGTCCAGCGAAAAGGAAAAAGAATCAGTGAAAACAATATCTGGTGGCTCTTTTTCAGACATATCTGGCTCAGAATTGTGCCATTTCGCCCATTAATACTGAGATTATATACATTTTTTTTACATTGATTTGCTTGAGAAACCTACAGTGCGGTGATATAATAGGAAACATTAAAAACAGAAGACTGCAATCAACTGGAGACAAGATTTGAATTTGACTTTTAAGAAAATAATCACGAAAATCAAACAAGGATATCTGAAAGAAATCTATGCAGAAACATTATGGATGTATCAATATGCCAGAAGATACTGGAAATCCATATGTTTTTACATATTTTCCGGAATTTTCGGGACAGTGATGGGACTGGGAAGCAGTGTAATGTCCAAGTACCTCATTGATGCTGTAACCGGAGGACACAGAGACAGGATTCTGATACTGGCTGTAATTATCGTATGTATGACTGCGGGAGGAATTATTTCCAATGCGGTGATCAGCAGAATCTCAGCCAGGATCAATGTTGTGGTTCAGAATGAGATTCAGGCGGATATTTATGACAGGATCATAAATACTGACTGGGAGGCACTCCATCAGTTTCGCAGCGGTGATCTTCTTAACCGTCTGTCAAATGATGCAAATCAGGTGGCTTCCAGCGTGATCAGCTGGATACCAAACTGTATTACCAAACTGGTCCAGTTTGCAGGAGCTTTCGCGATCATTTTCCATTATGATCCTGTTATGTCGGGAATCGCCCTTCTCAGTGCACCGGTCACGGTGCTTCTGTCCAGGAAATTGATGGGAAAGATGAGAAGCTATAATAAAGAAATGAGGGAAATGACCAGTAATCTGATGGCATTTCAGGATGATACTTTTCAGAATCTGCAGTCTGTAAAAGCCCTTGGTCTGATGAGTCTCTTTGAGGATAAATTAAAAGGTCTCCAGAGAGATTATCAGGACAAAATGATGGATTATAATAAATTTACCGTATATACATCATCATTTCTTTCAGCGGTAGGTACGGGAGTCTCCTATATCTGCTTCGGCTGGAGTGTATACCGGCTGTGGAGCGGATATATTACAACAGGTACCCTGCTGATGTTTGTTCAGATGGCAAATTCCCTGTCTTCATCATTTTCTGCACTGGTACAGATCGTTCCGTCTGCCATTAATGCAGCAACCTGTGCTGGCAGACTTATGGCTGTATCGGGACTTGAGAAAGAGAAATTTCTGGATATGCCGGAAGTGGGCAGGATCAGGAAATCTGCTGACAGGGGGATTACTGTTGAACTCAGGGATGTAAATGTCGTATACAAAGAAGGTAATGAGGTTGTCCGAAATGGTAACTTTATTGCAGAACCAGGCAGGATCTCAGCTGTGATCGGACCTTCGGGAGAGGGAAAAACCACACTGATCCGTGTTTTTCTGGGATTGATCTATCCGTCTTCTGGGACTGCCAGCCTTACAGATTGTAATGGAGTCAGCTGCTCTATTTCAGCAGGAACCAGAGAATTGTTCGGATATGTTCCTCAGGGAAATACCATGTTCGCCGGAACTATTGCCGAGAATATGAGAATGGTCAAAAGCGATGCAACTGATGACGAGATCAGAAGTGTTCTGGAGACAGCCTGTGCCTATGAATTTGTCAGAAAGCTGCCCGAAGATATCTATACACATATCGGAGAGAAAGGTACCGGACTTTCGGAAGGACAGGCGCAGCGTATTGCCATAGCCAGAGCTCTGCTGAGAGATGCTCCCATACTGATTCTTGATGAGGCAACTTCCGCACTTGACACAGATACAGAGGAACGGGTGCTGAAGAATATCATGAGTATAGGTGCTCACAGAACCTGCATTGTAACCACCCATCGTCCAAGTGTTCTGACTATGAGTGATCATATATACAGAATTAAGGAGAACCACCTTGAGCGGGTGAAGTGAAGATATGAAGGAGATGAAAGCTAAGAAATGAAAAAGAAAAGCGGATGGCGGATCGTGTTTATTATTTCAATTATAGGCTGTATCTGCTGTGCGGGATTTCTCGGATGGTATCTGTATCAGGATTACCGCACAGAGAAAGAATATGAGCAGCTTCAGGCAGAAGCCAGAGAGAAAGCAGCTCAGGAAGAGGCCAGAAAGAAAGAGGAAGACAAGGTATCACTGGAAGAGATAGAGAATGCGGAGTTTACCGGAGAACAGCAGGGAGAAGAAGCTGAGATCACCGAGAACTTCTTTGTTGATATGGAGAATCCCATCAACTTCGATGAACTGCAGAAAACGAATTCCGATATCTATGCCTGGATCAGAATCCCGGATACAAAGATCGATTATCCCATTGCACAGCGTGAAGGTGATCCTTCCTATTATTTAAGTCATGATATGTATCAGCAGCCGCGATTTGCAGGCTGTATTTATACAGAGGACTGCAACAGTAAGGATTTTATGGATCCGAACACAGTGATCTATGGACATAATATGAAGAATCAGTCCATGTTCCAGAATCTTCATCTGTTTCGGGATAAGGATTTCTTTGACAGTCATCCGGATGTGTATATTTACACACCTGAAGGCGTCTTGAAATATACAGTATTTGCATCTTACACCTATGATGACAGACACATTATGAATTCCTTTGACTTCAAGGACAAAAAAGTATTTGAGAAGTACATTGACGATATTTTTAATGTGCGTGCCATGGATGCAAACATCCGCAGTGATGTCAAGGTAACTTCGGATGACCATATCATTACGCTGGAAACCTGCGTAGGAGGACAAACTCAGTCTAGATATTTAGTACAGGCTGTTTTAAATAGGAATGGAAAGAATGAGTGAAAGAGGAAAAACAAACAAACAAAATCAGGTAGATCAGTTAAACAGAGATCTGCTGAATATGCTTGACGGGACTGCACGTCCTGCAGGGCGGATGCGGATGAACGGGTCAACTGGCAGAGATACAGATATTTTTGATGATATCTCCCGTGATTTCAAAGAATCGTCCGGAGCTTCGAGAAACACAGCAATACCAGATCCGGAACTGATTCCGACATCGGAGCCAATCCGTGAACCGGAACCAATCTCAAAGCCGGATCCAATGCCGGAACTGGAATCAATACTTGAACCGGAACCAGAGCCGGAGCCGATATCGAAACCAATCTCAAAGCCGGAACCAGTGCCGACACCGGAACCAATCTCAAAACCGGAATCAGTACCAGAGCCGGATCCGATACCTGTATCTGTGCCAACACCGAAGTCT
Source organism: uncultured Blautia sp. (assembly GCA_905209435.1). The sequence continues at coordinate 3,843 of CAJLTE010000037.1, forward strand.
GCACAGAAACCAGTATCGATCGCAGAACAGGAAACAGTTGCCACGCTGCCTCCTGAACCGAAGAAACCGGAAAAAACAGAACGTCCTGTGCGTAAGAGTGCGAATCCGGCGAAGAACAGTCCTCATATGAGATATATCAGATATGAAGATCTGGAAGAGGAACAAAAACAGAAACAGCAGCAGGCCCAGTTGACACAGGCTCAGCAGAGCCAGACACAGTCAGAACAGGGGCAGCAGGCGCAACAGCAACAGACACAGGTCCAGCAGAGACGGTCTTCAGCGTCATCAGCCAGACAGGTTCCTGCAGCTGACACAGACCGAACCCGGAGACAGGATACACGCAAAGCCAACTCGAAATCCAGTCAGAAACCAGATTCCAGAGCCAGAAAGAAATCCAGCCGGAAACAGAAGGCACCTCGAAAGAAAAGAGGACCTCTTATTGCAGTGCTGATAATCTTCGGTATATTGGTTCTGCTGTTAGCAACTGCCGTAGGAGCTTACTTCTATCTGAATAAGAAGGGCGAAGCTCAGTTAAAGAAGAACCAGTCCATAGCATCCATCACTGCACCGGAAGAGGCATCATCTGAAGATGATGGAAAAACGATAGTGTACAACGGTGCGAAATATAAGTATAATGAAGATAACATAAACATTCTGTTTATGGGTGTCGACAGAGATATGCAGGATACCGGAGAGAAAGTGATCGGAGAGAACGGTCAGGCCGATGTACTTATCTGGGCAGCTTTAGATTCAAAAACCGGACATTTATCCTTGATAAATATCTCCAGAGATGCTATGGTAGATGTGAATAAATACAATGTGGAGGACAAATACCTCGGAACTGACAAAATGCAGCTCTGTCTGGCTTACTCCTATGGAGACGGCAAAGAGAAAAGCTGTGAGAACACACTTCAGTCAGTTTCCAGACTTATGTATGGTATGCCGGTAAATGCATACGTTGCCATTGATTATTCTGCTATCGCTCCGCTGAACGATGCGATCGGCGGCGTTACTGTAAATGTACTGGAGGATCTTACTCAGTCAGATTCCGCATTGAAAGCAGGAGAGACAGTTACTCTTCATGGAGAACAGGCACAGACCTATGTACGTTCACGTAACACGGAAGTCCTGGATTCCAATAATCAGAGAATGGAGAGACAGAAGCAGTATATTGATGCGTTCCTGCAGCAGGCGATCAGCCAGACCAAGAAGAATCTTACACTTCCTGTAACATTGTATAATGATGTATCTGACTATATGGTTACCAATATCAGCGCATCTGAAGTAACACATCTGGCAACCCTGATGATCCAGAACGGAGTTTCCGGAGGAGATATCCTGACTGTACCGGGTGAGGTTACTCAGGGAGATGTATATGCGGAGTTCAATCCGGATGACAAAGAGCTTTATAAGCTGATTCTCAGCGTATTCTATAAAGAAATAAAGCAATAATAAAGTAAGGAGGATGGTTCCAATGAAAAAAAGAATGATGATCATGCTGTGTTCTGCAATGTTAATCTGTGGTTTATCTGTTCCTACAATGGCTGCAGTCAGCCCGACTGGAAAAAGAGATGTAACAACAACCACAAATAAAGCTACTACAGCACCGAAGACAGGCGAAGGAAATCTTGCTCTCTACAGTCTTGCAGGAGCTCTGCTTCTCGGTGGAACTGCTGTAATCTCAAGAAAGAAACTTGAGCAGTCCAGATAGTCCGGTGCCGGGTGAAACATTGTATGTTTATGAGTGAAAAAGTCCTCAGAAAGTCTTCCTGAAAGTTTCGGAGGACTTTTTTACGTCATGAGGAAATTACTTTGTAATGTTTTGATAATACGAGAGTGAATCCGGCTTTCAGGATTCTTCGTCGCAGTGCGATCCTGTCCGGAGGGCTTTTTATGATATAAGAAACTCTTTACAGAATTCTATGTTGTATAATTTAAAAAACACATACAAAACTCATACTAAAGTATGTTGGAACACCACATGGAAAGGGGTAAAATCTATCTCTGTATGAACATGCATATTTGGAAAGGATAAAGATGATCGATTTACACGCTCATATTTTGCCGGGTGTGGATGACGGAGCGCGTGATATTCAGGATTCCCTGGAAATGGCAGCTATGGCTGTAGACAGCGGAGTAAGTATTATGACGGCAACCCCCCACAGCAATCAGACCGGCAGATTCGAAAATTTCTGTTCAGAGAAACTGAGCGGAGATTTCAGACGCCTGAAAGCAGCGATCCGACAGAACCACATACCTTTAAGGATATTGGAAGGAATGGAGATTTTTGCGTCGGAAGACCTGGAAGATAAAATAAAAAAAGGGCTTCTTACAGGAATCAATCATACAGACTATTATCTGGTAGAATTTCCCTTTGAGGCAGATCCATTGTGGATCGGAGAATGCCTGGATGCAGTTTTTGAAGCAGGTAAGATCCCGCTGATCGCTCATCCGGAGAGATATTTCTGTGTGCAGGATTTTCCGGAGGTCGTATATGAGTGGCTCAGATCAGGATGCTATGCGCAGATGAATAAGGGAAGCATCCTGGGCAGATTTGGCGACAGAGTCAGAGAGAGCGCACAGATACTGCTTGAGAATGATCTGATCACCTGTGTGGCAAGCGATGCCCACAGATCCTATGTAAGAACACCCCATATGGGAGAAGTGAGAGATCACCTGACCAGAAATGGCGGGTTTGAATATACATATCACCTTCTGGAGGGCAATCCCCGGCGGATCATAAACAACAGACAGATCCCTGCCCACGGCAGACGGCCGGAACGACTCAGAAGATATTACTGGTGAGAGGGAGAGCAAGGAGAATGTTATGAAAAAATTAAGAATACTAAGCATTATCGTATTTGTGGCGGCAGCGGTCTCCTTTGGAATGTACAGAAATGAGCAGATCAATTCCAAAGATAATCAGGCACCGAAGATAACCATGAAGAAAGATTCCATTAAAGTATCCTGCGATGCAGATCAGAAGAAACTTCTCAAAGGAATCAAAGCAGAAGATTCCAAAGATGGCGATGTGACCGACAGCCTGATCATAGAATCTATCAGCAATTTCACAAAGAATAAAACCAGAACCATGACAGTTGTGGCATTTGATTCCGACAATCACGCAACAAAGGCAACCAGAAAAGTAAAATATAAGGATTATACTTCTCCTGAGTTTTCTCTCACTGAGCCGCTGCGTTTCCCTGTGAATACACAGGATATCATGGGAACTCTCACCTGTACGGATGTACTGGACGGAGATCTCACCGGCAAGATAAAGATGTCCAGCGAATATTATGTGCAGGCAGACAAGGCCGGAGAGTATCCGATGATGTATCAGGTAGCGAACAGTGCAGGTGATGTACAGAAGCTTCCTGTGACAGTAGAGATCTATGACCCTGCAAAGGAAGCCCAGAGACCACAGTTTGAATTATCTCAGTATCTGATCTATACTTCAGTGGGAACAGCAATCAATCCATGGGATTATGTACAGCAGATCACAATGGGCGGAATCAAATATATAAGAGATGAGGACGGAGTACTCAGAGACACGAACCCGTCTCAGAACCAGCTGAGAACATCCATAACCTCCGAGGAAGTACAGATCAACAACGAGGCTGACTTTAACAAAGCCGGAGTATATGAGATCACATATCAGATGACAGATGACAGCGGCAAAGAAAGTGTGACCGGACAGGTTCGCCTGATCGTAGTTGTAAGATAAGGAAGGAAGAGAACATGGAAGAGAGAATTGACAGTGGACTGGTTCCACAGATTGATCTGATCAGCATGCTGAAGGATATAGCAAAGGAATGGTGGGCAATCCTGCTTCTTTCCCTGGCTGTAGCATTGTTTGCTGATATCTGGGTAAATGCCACCTATCAGCCGGAATATAAAACATCCACAACTTTTGTAGTCACTGCCAAAGGAATGAACACAAATGTATACCAGAATCTGAATTCCACCCAGCAGCTGGCACAGCAGTTTACAGAAATCCTGGACAGCAACGTTCTGAAGAAGAAAGTGGCACAGGATCTGAACATGAGTAGCCTGAACATTGATTCATCTGTAGATCTGGTACCTGAGACAAACCTGATCACTCTGTCTGTAAAAGCAGGCACAGCTGTAGAGTCTTACAGGATCCTGCAGTCTATCATGAAGAATTATAATACAGTATCCGATTATGCGATCAAGAATGTGATCATAGAGACCATTCAGAGCCCGGCAGTGTCTATGGCACCTGTTAATCCTCTGAATGAGAAGAAAACAATGGTAATAGCATTTATAGCTGCAGTTGCAGTACTTATGGTACTGGTTGCAGGGATCTCCTATCTCCGTGATACCATTAAGAATCCAAAAGATGTTACCTCCAAACTGGATACCAGACTTCTGGGAAGTATCTATCACGAGAAGAAATCCAAATCCCTTAAACTTCGTAAGAAAAAGGAATTTGTATCCATGCTGATCAGCAATCCGCTCAGAAGCTTCCAGTATGCAGAATCCAACAAGATGATGGCATCCAGAGTCAGAAGCTACCTGGATAAGGAGAATGCGAAAACCCTTCTGGTCACCAGTGTAATGGAGAATGAAGGTAAATCCACAGTAGCGGCTAATCTGGCACTTGGACTTGCACAGGAAGGCAACAGAGTAATGCTCATTGACTGTGACTTCCGTAAACCTGCACAGTATAAGATCTTTGATATGGAAGGCAAAAACGGAGACGATCTGGGCAAGGTTCTGACAGGCAAGGCCGGAACAGAGAATCTGATCCGCAACTGGAATGATACAAACCTCTATATGATACTGAACAGAACATCCTCCAATTCCATCGAGGCAATGCTTAAGAGTACCACACTGAGACAGATCGTGGGATTCTGCAGACAGAACATGGATTATGTGATCATTGATACCTCTCCTCTGGCACTGGTATCAGATACAGAGGAACTGGCACAGATGGCAGATGCTTCCGTACTCGTAGTGAGACAGGATACTGTCCTTACCAAGGATATCAATGATGCCATCGATATTCTGAATAATACCAGAGGCAAGGTTCTGGGATGCGTGCTTAATGATGCATCATCATCTCAGATCACCGGAAGTACAGCACATTATGGATATGGAGGATATTATGAGAAACGAGCATAACAGTAGAGAAACAGATTCCGGGATCCTGTATTTCACTACGATCCTGGATGATATGTGGAGAGGCTTCAAGAAGTTTTTCCTGCTGTGCCTGATCATTATCGCAGCCTGCGGAGCAGGATTCTACTTCAGGGCTAAAACAAGCTATAAACCATCTTATCAGGCATATTCCTCCTTTGTGGTAGACACCAAGACAGCCTATGTTTACAATCAGGATTATTCCAATGAGAAGACTGCAGGCCAGCTCAGTAAGACATTCCCTTATATCCTTACCAGCGGTGCTTTATCGGATATTGTGGCGGACAGTCTGAATGTGGACACTATTCCTGCAACAGTTACTGCGGAAGCAATCCCGGATACTTCTATTTTTACCATCAATGTAACTGCATCTGATCCGGACACTGCCTACAATGTACTTCAGGCAGTGATCAAATATTATCCGGAAGTTGCGGAATACATTATCGGTGATACTCAGCTTACCCAGATGGATGAGAGCGGTGTGCCGGAGTCACCTGTAAATCCGCCTCAGTTTAAGCAGGCAGCTGTAAAAGGAGCAGCAGGAGGCATTGCAATAAGTCTTCTGTTCCTGTTCTTCTATGCAGCGACCAGAAGAACAGTGAGAAGAGAAGAGGATCTGAAGTCATACTTAAGCATTCCTTATCTCGGCAGTGTGCCAAAAGCCCGGGGCAAACGAAGAAGAAAGAGTAAGAAAACAGTTCTGCTGGACGGTTCCGGCAATAATACAGTTCTGCGCGAGAGTTTCCGTACGATTCGTACCAGAGCAGTAAAGAAAGCAGAGGAAGACGGCGTGAAGAGCATTCTTGTCACAAGTGCCACAGCAGGCGAGGGCAAGACCACAGTTGCAGTAAATCTCGCAATCTCTCTGGCAAAGAAAGGCAAGAGAGTAATCCTGGTAGACGGAGACTTAAGAAATCCTTCTGTAGCAGATGCAATGGGACTGGAGAAGAAAGAATATGGCGTAGTGGATGTTCTGGAGCAGAATGCAGATTTAAGAGACATCCGTATCCGATACGGAGAATACGGTTTGGATATTCTTCCGGGAGGAGATCCTCTGAAAGATCCTTCTGCAATTCTGGGAAGCGGACTGATGGAGAAACTCCTGCGGGTACTGCCGCGTAAATATGATTATGTGATCGTGGACACTCCTCCGTGCGGAATGCTGTCCGATGCATCCTTCATTTCCCGTATGGTAGATGGAGCTGTGATGGTAGTTCGTCAGGACTCTGCAAGAATTGACCGTATTCTCGGCGGTGTTGAGAATATTGCGGCAACAGGAGTTGACCTTATCGGATATGTACTTAACGGCACAGAAATGGGTATCACAGGTTATGGCTATGGATACGGCTATGGTTATGGGTACGGTTATGGATACGGATACGGTCACTATGGTCATTATGGAAAGAAAAGTTACGGATATGGAGAAAGACCGGAACCGGAAGAAGAGACGAAATAATGCGACAGAATACAACAATACCGGCCCGATAAGGCCGGTATCTTTTTAAAAAAATAAAGACAAAAATAATACTTAAGTATGTAGGAATACAAAGAAGAAAAGGGTAAAATTTTTTTATATGACTATTACAGTAATATAAGAAGGGTATGAGGAGAAATGTTTGAGAAACAGAAGATTAATTATCATCTTTTGCTGAGACGGGTCTGTCTGATCGTATTGGATATTATTCTGACAGTGATCGCATCAGTTGTAGCGCTGGCTACCCGTTTTGAATTTAATATCATGCAGATACCTGAGGAATTTTCAGGGGTTTTATGGAAGTATGAAATATTTTTTGTTCTGATCACACTGATCATCTTTGGAATATTTCGAATATATAGTAGTCTGTGGGAATATGCAGGACTGGAAGAGGCCTTCAATATTATCGGAGCAGTAGTGGTATCTACACTCTGTGAGCTTGCGATCGTAGTAGGAACCGGTCAGCATCTTCCCAGAAGTTACTATGTAGTGCGCACCTTTTATCTGGCAGCACTGGTGGGAGCAAGCCGTTTCTGTTACAGAATAATCCGTCTGCGCATGCGCAAGAAAGAGACATTTACCATCAGCCGTAAGAAGAAAAAGATCATGCTGATCGGTGCAGGAGAAGCGGGCAGAACCCTTATCCAGGAGATCCAGAACAGTCGTTATCTGGATCAGAAAGTCTGTTGCGTGATCGATGATAACAGCCGGAAAGTAGGACGGTTTATCATGGGAATCCGGGTAGTTGGTGATCGTTACGCAATCCGCAGAAATGTAGAGAAATACGGAATTGAACAGATCATTATCGCAATCCCGTCTGCAGGAAGCAAGAAACTGAGACCAATACTGGATATATGTAAGGAGACAGGCTGTGAACTGAAAATCCTTCCGGGCATGTATCAGCTGGTAAATGGTGAAGTTAATGTAAGTAAACTCCGCCCTGTAAATATTGATGACCTTCTGGGCAGAGAAGAAATCTCTGTAAATATGGATGAAATTCTGAATTATGTATCAGGCAAGACAGTTCTTGTAACAGGAGGAGGCGGTTCCATCGGAAGTGAACTATGCCGTCAGATTGCTACCCATGCTCCTGGCAAGCTGATCATTTTTGACATTTATGAGAACAATGCGTATGACATACAGCAGGAACTGAGAATGAAATATCCGGAACTGAATCTGGTAGTGCTGATTGGTTCCGTCAGAGATTATAACAGAATAGAGAAGATTTTTGCAGAACACAGACCGGACATCATCTATCATGCCGCTGCACATAAGCATGTACCTCTTATGGAATCCAGCCCGAATGAAGCTATTAAGAATAATGTGCTGGGAACCTACAACCTGGTACTGGCAGCAGACAGATGGAAAGTAAAGAAATTCGTTCAGATCTCCACAGATAAAGCTGTAAATCCTACCAACATCATGGGAGCTTCCAAGAGAGTCTGTGAGATGATCATACAGAGCTTCAACAGACATTCTCAGACAGACTATGTAGCTGTCCGCTTCGGAAATGTCCTGGGCAGCAATGGCAGCGTAATTCCTTTATTCAAGAAACAGATCGCAGCCGGCGGTCCTGTCACTGTCACAGACCCGGAGATCATCCGTTATTTCATGACAATCTCAGAGGCAGTTTCTCTGGTACTCCAGGCAGGAGCTTATGCAAAAGGCGGCGAGATTTTCGTACTGGATATGGGAGAACCTGTCAAGATCCTTGATCTGGCAACGAACATGATCCGACTGTCAGGCTATAAACCTGGAAAAGACATAGAGATCAAATTCACAGGTTTGCGCCCGGGTGAGAAACTCTACGAAGAGCTTCTGATGGATGAGGAAGGTATGACAGATACCCCTAATAAGCTGATCCATATCGGTCATCCTATTGACGTAGATGAGAATAAGCTATATTATGCTCTTAGAGTAATGGAAGAAGCTGCTGCAAATGAGACGGATGACATGCGTCTTATTATGGAGAGCATAGTGCCAACCTATAAAGTAAAGACAGAGGATATGTAATGAGAAAGAAGAAATCGAGAGATTCTTACATAAAATTTAAGAATACTGCAGACAAAGTCATGGCCGGAGCCGGGCTTGTGATTCTCTCTCCGGTGATGGCAGGAATTGCCATCGCCATAAAGGTAGAAGAAGGAATCAGCGCCCCTGTATTCTTTAAACAGAAGAGAGTGGGCATCAATAAGAGCCATTTCATGCTGTACAAATTTCGAAGCATGAGAGCGGATACGCCTCATGATATGCCTACCCATCTCCTTCAGGATCCTGAGCAGTATCTTACGAAAACAGGAAAATGGCTTCGCAAAACAAGCCTGGACGAGCTGCCTCAGCTTTTAAATATTTTCCGGGGAGATATGGCAGTGATCGGTCCAAGACCGGCTCTGTGGAACCAGTATGATCTGCTGGAAGAGAGAGACAAATACGGAGCAAATGATATTAAACCCGGTCTCACCGGTTGGGCGCAGATTCACGGACGGGATGAATTGGAGGTTACAGAGAAAGCCCGGCTGGATGGCTATTATGTAGATCATATGGGACTGTTTATGGATATTCGCTGCTTTGTCGGAACGATTTTCTCTGTGCTTAGAAGTGACGGAGTGGTAGAAGGCGGTACAGGAGCTATGGACAAATCGAAGAAGAAACTCCTGATCATTACCAATCATTCTTACATGTTGTATCGCTTCCGCAAGGAACTGATAGAAGCATTATCAGATGAATACGACGTAGTGATCAGTACTCCGTTTGTAGGGCATGAAGAAGATCTGAAAGCTCTTGGAGCCAGATGTATAGAGACAGAAGTCAACCGCAGAAGCGTCAATCCTGTAACTGATCTGAAACTGATCCGTACATATAAAGAGATCCTTAAGAAAGAGAAACCGGATCTGGTGATCACATATTCCATTAAACCTAATATTTATGCAGGATATCTTTGTGGCAAAATGCATATTCCGTTTTATGCAAATGTACAGGGTCTGGGAACTGCCTTCCAGAAACCTGTTCTGTCAGATATAGTAACCATTATGTACAGAAAAGCATTAAAGAAAGCTGAGAAAGTATTTTTCGAAAATCAGGTAAATGCCGAAGAATTCTGTAAAAGAAAGATCATACATCAGGAGAAAGAAGTCATTCTTCATGGTGCAGGTATTAACCTTAAGGAATACAGTTACTGTCCATATCCGGATAATGAAAAGATTCATTTCCTTTATCTGGGAAGAATCATGAAGGAAAAAGGAATGGATGAACTCTTCGGTGCGGTGGAAAAACTGCGAGAGGAAGGCTATGATTTCGTTCTGGATCTGGTTGGATTCTTTGAAGATGAGTATAAAGAACAGGTGGAACACCTGGAGAGTGAAGGAATCGTGAAATTTCATGGTTTCCAGGAGAACCCAAAACCATATTATGAGAAAGCAGACTGTATAGTACTCCCAAGCTACCACGAGGGAATGAGCAATGTACTGCTGGAAGCTGCTGCTACAGGCAGAGCAATCATCACCTCTAACATCCTGGGCTGCCGCGAAGCAGTTGACAATGGAAAGAGCGGAATGCTCTGCCGGGTAAAAAGCACCGAAAGTCTCTACAAAGCAATGAAAAGATTCCTCCAACTGTCCTCAAAGACCAGAGAAAAGATTGGAAAGACTGGAAGGGAGAAGATGGAGAAGGAATTTGAAAAAGGGAAAGTTGTGGAAGAGACAGTAAAAGAATTGTAATAAAAAAGGGGGCGTCTGATTATGTGAAGATGCTCTTTTTTGATAGGAAAGAAAATTTAGTAACGTAATTTTTGAGTGAAAAATGTTAAAACTATTGGAAAAAATATGGGACAATGTTATAATTTACGTATAATTTTACTTGAGAGGTGTATAATATGAGTGAGCAGTTTTCAAACATTAGTAGAAAAGAATTGATGTATCATCCAGAAAAATACATCAATATTCCGATTGAGAAGGAATATCTTAATGATAATTTTTACAAATTATTACAATACATAGATAGAAATGTCGAAGGAAAAAGTGAACATCCATTAGGTAATGCTTATTTTCGAATAAGGAAAGAAGCAAACAAATTATTGGGGGTAGGAAAAGGAACACCAAGGTATGTAAGGACATCTAAAAGAGAGATACGCTCGATTCGTCAAAGCTTTAAGTCAATACTTCAGGGAGATACAATTAAAATACCATATAAAATATCATATATTTTTAAAGCAATAATACTAATTTTAGATGATATTGAAGAAGAAATACCGAATGAATTACATAGTTGTATTGGTTTGATGTATTCTGTTGCATTTTATAGTCAACATATTTCGGTATATAGGAGTAGATATTCTGAAATTGCAAGTAGAGCAATTAATGAGCCTGGCTTGAAAATGAAGAAAAAAATGATCGATGAATTTGAGTCGGGGAATAGCGTATTTAATACGAGATTTGTGAAGAGGTGATATTTTGTCTTTTTCGTTCAAAAATACCGAGCTTTTTAGATATTTTATTTCTGAAAGCGTTTCGGATAACGTGGATAGAATAATTGAACAAAATAATTCTCAGTATTCTATGATTGTCGGGAGTGTATTTTCCGGATCATTTTCAATATTGGGAACATTGCTTAGTATTTTATTCACACCAGATAGTGAAGATCCATTATCAACAAAAGATATAGTTCTTAAAGCACTGTTTTATGTATGTGTTTTTATTCTTCTCTTTGGAATAGGCTTAGTAATTTACAAAATATTAAGATTTTGTTGGATTTATTTGAAAAATAAATTCTGGAAAGAAAGGAAACTATCGGAAGCAGATTTTAAAAAGAGGAAAAATGATTTTGATCATATTGTGTGTGATAATATGTTAATTTCCTTTAAATTTATTGAGCAATGTATGGATACAGAAGATGAAGAATTAAAAACGTTCTATTTTTTTGAGGTTATATATTACCTTAAGATAGCTATTCTGAAAACAAATAAATTATTTGAAATTCCTTCGAAATGTATCAATACTCCAAGTACTTCTGAAAATATTGATATGTATAGAATTGTCAATGTTTTAGATATGATGGATTCGATATATGGTTATATAGAAAAGAATTATGACGGAATAAAATATCATAATGAATATCGCAATATGATTGAGATACAGATTGGAAAGGTAGAGTCAGATATAAAAATGATAAAAGATAAATATCAAAAGTTTTATGAGGAAAACTTTTAGCTCATTATCAGAAGTTCGTTTTTGTGGAAAATTAAAAAAGGCAGGAAATTCAAAAGATATGAGTTTCCTGCCTTTAGTCTAAATAATCAATACATATTAAAGGTTAAGTGTGTAATAAAAAATCAGTCATTTTTTCAGTTGCTTCCAGACTTTTGTCCATGGTTGGCTCAAAAATACTGAAAGCATGGACAAGGCGCTTGTCTGCCGGATAATCAAGCAGTTCAAATGGTCGATGATTTCGTTTTAAGGCTGCCGCAAAGTCGGTTGTGTAATGATGAAGTTTATCATCATTGCTGGTGATCAGATAACAAGGTGGCAGGCTGTTGATAATTTCATCATGTTCCGGATTAGTATATGGATAAAAATTAGAGCTTTTGTAGTCCTTGCCATAAAGCAGTTTTGGAAGAAATATGCCGATTTCATCAAAACGTCTGGTGTAAAACATACCGCTGACAAGACCGAGCACTCTAACCTGTAATGAAGATGGGACGACATATGCAGCTTCTGCAAGTGAGGGACTTTTCTGCATGGCTACTGTATATGTAATCAGGTAAGCACCAGCACTGTCACCAACCATATAAATATGTGTTGGGTCACCGCCATACACCAGTACTGAGGGGTTAATAAAGTCCATAGCATTTATGATATCTGAAAACTGCTGGAAAACTGTTATTTCTGGAATAAGACGGTACTCGATGCTGAAAACGACGAATCCCAGTTTACAAAGCTGAGCGCAATAATGTCGGTTAAATTCTTTGTTTCCTAAGATCAATCCGCCACCGTGGACGTTGATTATAACCGGAAGTGTGCGCTGGGTGTTTGCAGGACGATAAATATCCATGCAGTGTTCAGCAAGAGTGTCAGTACTGTAAGGCACATTAGAGATTGTCACTACATCATCTGGAAAAGTATGTGTTTCCATCTGTTTTACAGTCAGTTTGATAAAATCCTTGCGCTGTTTCTGGATGATTTTTTCTAATAACATGTTCATGGAGAACCTCCGAATCTGTAAAAATTAGGTCGATATATTACACCTCAATAGATATCGTTTTTAGAATAACATTCGCAGTAAATATGTGATAAAGTTGTAATGAAATGTGGAAAAGATTATACTTAGATTAGGCAAAGAGATGCCAATATGTAAGATATCAGAAAGGAAAAATAAATGGCTACAATAGATGAATTAGAATATTATTGTAAGGAACAAGAACCAGTAGGGGCGTTATTGCTTACTGGTGAATGGGGATGTGGAAAAACATATTTAATAGATCATGAGCTTAAAAAACGTTTGGGTAAAGATTTTATTATTATTCGTATTTCTCTCTTTGGTGTAGATTCAATAGACAATTTTACCAAGAAGGTACGAGAGTCATACATAAAAACCTTTATAGAATCTTTGGGAATTGATACAGAGGATACAAAAGTAAAATTCGCTTCAAAATTGTTCGGAAAAATCAAAAACGCTGCAGACAAATTACCAATACCTGATAATGCAAAGAATATTTTATCAATCAATGTGGTTGACCTTATTCCTATTGTGAACATGATAGGAAAAAAGAAAGTTATTTTAATTTTTGATGATTTGGAACGCTCACAGTTAGATGAAATATCGGCGTTAGGTTGCATAAATGAATATTGTGAAAATAGAGATTTTAATACAATTGTTGTTGCAAATGAGGAGAAAATAAAGAAAGAAACCAGATACGATGAAATGAAAGAAAAACTTATAGAAAGAACTATAAGATATACTCCTAATTATGATGAAATAATCAAAGGTATTTTAAAGGAGTTTCACACGCCGGATGAAGAATATAAACAGTTCCTTAATGACAATAAGGATGCTTTGGTAACTTTATATTATGAAGAACCAAGAGGAAAAGATGTGGATGAAACGTCAGAAAATAGAAAACCTCAAAACATACGTAGTTTTAAGTGTGCTATTCAAGAATTTTATAGAGTGTATAAAGAACTTGTAAATATCGGGGTAAAGAATCTAACAGAGTGGTTGCTTACTTTTGTTGCATTTGAATTAGCATATAAAGCGAACATATTATCTAATACTGATCTAGGTTCATTGGTATGGGATATGGAAATAAAAAAAATATATCCTCTGTGGTATGACGAAAAATGTATGTTAAAATCTGCAAAAAAGTGGATAATGACAGGTGAATGGGATGAGATTTTACTCCTTGATGATATCGAGCGTATTCAAAGACAGAACAAGGAAATACTTCCGGAAGAATTAGTAAGACAATATTATTTACTAGATATTGATGAAGAGGTATTTGAAGCTGGTTTTCCAGTGATGCTAAGTAAAGCATATGCAGGTGATTTAACTTTTGACGAATATATAAAATTGTTGGAACATTCGGTAATGGCTAGAGATATCGGATATACTTTGAATGAAGAAATTATTTGGTCAAAGGTTATGTCCGGTATTCAGGAAAGTGTGAAGAAAAGAATTCAGACTGGAATAACAGGTGGAGATGTCAGGTTTATTGCTTCATATTCAATTTTAAGTAATATGACGGAAGATGAAAAAAACATATATCAATATATATTTGATTGCAGAGATAGTAAGCTATTGGTTCATGCGTTGAATAGAAAGAAATTTTTAGAAAGATTACAAAAATCGCCGGTGTCAGCAATTCGAGAAGGTAGTAATAAAATATTTATTGAATTTGATGAAGAAATGGCACAATCTATTTTTAGAGAATATCGTCAAAGTAAAAATAGTGGTCGGAATGCTATTTGTGATGAATTATATGATTGGTGGAAAAATTGTGCAATTTGGCAGTATATTAATTTAGAAAAAACTAAGAATGGTTTTGATTCATTAATATCCTTGTTAAGGGAAGATTATGAAGAACAGCTTAACAATAAAAAACAGATTACAGCACAAATAACTGATAGTTTTATTGTGAAAGTACTTAAAATTGAGGAGAGTATTAAGAATCAACAAAAGATTCTTGAAGAGCGACTGTTACAAAAAATCAAAGAAGATGAAAACGAAGAAGCTGACGGAGAAGAGGAACTGAATACCGAGGAAGTAGAAGAGAACGTAACAAAAGAAGCAGAGGATGTCGATCAAATATATGAAAACATATCCAGAGAAGATGAAGTACTTGATGCAGGGACTGAGGTGGAAGAAAACAATGACGATGCTGAATCTAGCGAAAGCGAAGAATCGGATGATGTTTTTTCTGAAACCGAAGAAGATGTAGTCGTTGAAGCCGAGGATATCAATGAAACAGTAGAAAATCCTAGCGTTAATGAAGGTAGCAATGTAGTTACAGAAGAAAATCCTAGCGAATAGTAAAGAAGGAATACGTCAAATAACAAGCAGCATATGCTTTTGTAATTTGACGTATTTTAAATTGATGTTTTTATAGGTATTTTGTTATAAGCTGCTTTTCTTTCATACGCTTAAAGGTCACTTCATAGGGCTTAGCTCGGTATACATACACTCGATCCACCAGTTTTTTCGATAATTCCATATCGAGAACAAAATCCTCCTGCTGACTGATTTTCACTATGTTTTCGGGGCGAAGTGCTTTCTTGCCAAGTTCCGCAGTAGAGATCGTCTGATACCCGACACCAGCCTGATTGAAACAATCTCAAACCCCCAGCAGAGCTGGGGAGACTCGTGGACGCAAGGGGCGATAAATGTAGTATCAAATTAAAAACCTCCGTTGTACAATGAATGTGGGTCTAGCAAACCACATAAAAGACAACGGAGGTATCCATGGATAATCAAAGTTTAGCACATAGTGAATAATCCGGGGTGAAATCCATCACCTGTCCGGCGTATGGAAATCAATATTCCGTTTTTTACGGAATCACGATTCCGGCAAAAAGGAAATCGCATTTTTCCTAAAACCTTATAATGATGTTATGCACTTTATAGTGTAAATTCATTATGAGGAGGTCACGATTATGACCAAATATCGAGAAATCATCCGGCTTACTGGATTGGGTATAAAGAAGGAATTCAATGATTATGTAGCTCATAAAAGGGCTTCTTTTTGTATTGATTTTCTTGCTTTTTGATATAAATCAACATTTAAATGAGAAAAAATCGAATTTGAATGTTGATTTTTTTGAAAAAAAGGATATAATAGATTATGAAAGGAAGGGTAAAACTATGTTGATTCAATTTAATTTCAAAAATTTTAAATCATTTCGAGATGAGGCTACGCTAGATTTGTCTGCAGCAAAAATGACAGAGTTTTCTAATCGTGTTATATCCGTAGGTAGTGAAAAAATATTACCTGTGGCTGCTGTATATGGTGCAAATGCAAGTGGAAAATCTAATGTTTATGGTGCATTTGAATACATGAGCGAATATGTAGTGAATTCTTTCAAATACGGTGATGAAGAAAAAGACTTTGATGATATCAGACCAGTTCCATTCCTTTTTGATGTTTCTTCTGAAACAGCAGAGACAAGTTTTGAAGTTTATTTTACTGTACCTGGTGACAAAACTGAAAAATGTTATAATTACGGATTCTGTATTGGGAAAACTGGCGTCACAGAAGAATGGCTGAATTACAAGGCTAAAACCGCTCGTAAGTACTCTACAATATTTTATAGAGATGAAGAAACTATAGATTTAGCAGGTATTCCAAAAACAAGCAGAGAAAATATAGAAATCGCTTTGGAAAAACAAGTTCTTATTGTTTCATTGGGAGCTAAATTAAAGATAGCTAAATGTAAACTTGTAAGAGATTGGTTCTTGAATAATGAATTTGCAGATTTTGGTGATGCTGTGACAAATTTCTTTATGTCTCGTGTTCTTCCTGCAGGATTTATTGAAGATGGAAAAATCAGAGAAAATGTTGTGAAATATTTCGCTTCTTTCGACGAAACAATCAAAGGATTTGAAGTATCAAAACTCCCAGCACAGGAAGATTCTAAAGAAGAAAAATATTTGATAGATGCACTTCATAAAAAAATAGGATCTGATGATATGGCAAAGATTCCACTTGCTCATGAATCAGCAGGCACTTTGAAAATGTTTGCACTCTATCCAGAATTACAGGATGTATTGCAAAATGGCGGGGTGTTCTTTATTGACGAGTTAAATGCTCGATTACACCCTCTTCTTGTTCGCAACTTCATCCTTACTTTTCTTAACCCAGAAATCAATGTAAATCATGCACAACTTGTATTTACAACACATGACACATGGCAGTTGTCTAATCAGTTGTTGCGTCGTGATGAAATCTGGTTTACAGAAAAAGATGATATGGGATTATCTACATTATATTCCTTAGCTGATTTTATTGACGAGGATGGTTCCCGTATCCGCAAGGATGAAAGTTATGAAAAAAATTATTTGTTAGGAAAATATGGAGCTATTCCATCCTTAAAGACAATCGATTTTTTTAAGGAGGGTTAATTTATGGCACGTAAAGATAGAACAGGTAATAGAAAAACAAGAGAACAGCGTGCAGTACGTCGTATCCCAGAAATGGGGTACTATCTTGTCGTGACCGACACAGAGGCTACTGAGCGCTGTTTTTTCAACGGCTTATATGATAGTCTTCCAGAAGATGTAAAGAAAAAACTGGTTATCAAAGTCGTGGAAACAAAGACACAGAATATGATTGAAAAGTGTCTTGAAATGACAGCTTATGAAGCACAATACCGTATACCGTGGATTGTGTTCGATCGTGATCAGGTTCCAAACTTTGATCAGATCATAAAAGATGCAGAGAAAGTCGGAATCAACGTGGGTTGGTCTAATCCATGTTTTGAAATCTGGATGTATGCTTACTTTGGAAGCATGCCAGCAATCCATGAATCATGGACATGCTGTTCAAAATTTGCTGATCTTTATGAAGCAAGAACTGGTCAGAAATATTCGAAAGCAGATTTAGACATGTATAAGCGTCTTTGTGAATATGGAGATGAGGGCAAAGCATTTCAGCTTGCCGCTCAAAAATATGAACAGTGTTTAAGAGAATGTAAACGAATTCCATCAGAAATGTGTCCGGCAACAACGGTACATAACTTGGTAGGTGAAATCAGAAGAAAGGTTAAAGGGTGATTATATGGCTAATTATATGACATTTTTTCCAGTAGGTAATGGGGATATGACATTAATTCAAACGAAGGAAAATAAATACATCTTGATAGACTGTAACATTAGAAATGCAGAAAGTGATGATACTATCTACGATTGTAATGAATACTTACAGGATAATTTGCCTGTAGACGGTGGACAAGTTTATTTGGATGCCTTTTTTCTGACACACTCAGATAATGATCATTGTCGTGGAATCAGAGAATATTTTAATTTATGTGCGCCAGAAGGACTTGACGATGAAAAAATAAGAATTGATGAACTATATGTGCCTGCAAAACTTATGATGGATGAGATTCATTACAATGATGATGCAGATGCTATCAGAGAGGAAGCCCAAAGAAGACTTGATTTGTTGGGTGGAGATAATGCGGATATTCCAGGAAATCGTATTAAAATTATTGGATATAGTAAGGAATTAAAAGATTATGCAGAGGCTATTATTCCGGCTGGTGAAACAATTTCTTCTATAAATGGGAATACAGATTATGGTGCGGAATTCTTTATATTGAGACCAGTGAAGAAAGCGAATGACGATGATGAGTCCGATGTAAATGATTGTACTGCATCTTTTAAAATTACCTTTGAGATTAATGGTAGTACATATGTAGCAATTGTTTTTGGAGACATTGTTTGTGATAACTGGAAAGAAGTTATTGAATTGAATCCAGATATGACCTTTGATTTATTATTAGCACCCCATCACTGTTCTTGGCATGCAGTTAGTTCTGAAGATAGTCATACAGGTAAGCCTGATGCAGTAATTGAAGATTTTCTTGAAAAATCTAAAAAAAATGCGTATGTAGTTTCTTCGAGTAAGATTATTAAACGCAATAATGATAACCCGCCAAGCTACAGAGCTAAAAATGTATATGTTAATCATTTGAAACAGGCAGATAGATTTAAATGTACAGCAGAGTATCCAGATACTGAAAATCCCAAACCATTAACATTTAAAATTACCGGTCAAGGATTTTCGATAAAATCTATTGCAACAGCAACAAGTCGATACAATTCCTTTACACAAAAATCATATGGTGGAGAATAGTATGTCCGGTACAATTTTTGAACATTATGAATTTCATAAATTGGAAACTTGTTGTGAAAAATATATGCCATTGGTATCGGCCATAGATGAAAATTATGGTATGGAAAGATTAGGACTTTATGAGAGTTCGCTTTCTGAGGGACTATTCATTCATTGTAGATTGGAACTTTCACTCCCGACTAATGGCGTATATAAAGAATTGGATGTTCGTTCTGATGAAGAAATATTAATTTTTGTCAAAGCGGACTATCCATTTTTTTCACCAGCGGTTTTATTTGTAAGAGATGACTTTCCTACCAGTCGAATTCCACATCTAAATCTTGGTATTGCAAATAGTAATATTCATCTGTTGAATCCTTGTTTATATAGAGGGGATATCAACGAATGGTTTTTTCAGAATGGTCCTAGGACGTTTTGCGATCGTGTGAATGATTGGTTTTCTGATTTGATTAATGGAGAACTTATGAATGGTGATGGATTTGAAACTGTTCGATATGAGAATACAGCAGGATTTGCAGAAATGGATTTTGATTATTTGTGCAAGATAATCTCAGCGTATGGCACTACTCATGGTGCCCAAGTATTACAAATGAAACAAAAAGTAAACAGATATTTTCAGATTTTAAATCAAGAATATTCAAAAGAGTTAAGTGATGATATCCTGCCATGTATATTTGTATTTGATAGAGAAAATATAGTTCATGATTTCATCAGTCAAGCTCTTTGTACTGAGAAAGATTTGAAAATTTTTCCGTGTGAATGTAGAATTCAACATGGAATTCGAAAAATCTCAAGAAGATACCATGAGTCCCACAAAATTGATTCACTAAAAAAGATCTTAGTTGTTCTTGCAGTGAAACGTCCAATGCAAGTTCTTGGTGGTTTTTCTGAATATGAATTTATAGTGGTTCTATTGTCGTATGATTTTAAATCTTCTCCAAATTTGGAAAACTGTTCTATTAAGAAAGTTGTGCCAATACAAGCTTTAAACAATACAATGGCAGAAAGATTATCAGGTACAGAAAACATCTTGAAGAAACCCGTTATTATGCTTGGCTGTGGTGCATTGGGATCTAAAGTATCAATGAATTTGGCTCGCATGGGATATACAGAGCAACATTTTTATGATGAGGATGTTATTTTGCCACACAATTTAGTAAGACATTACGAATGTGGAAATTATGCGGTTGGTCATCCAAAGGCTGAGGTAATGAAAATAGAGATGGATTGTATGTTCAATGATAATAATAGTACAAGCCATACTGAAAATATTTTTAATACCGATATATTACCAGAGGGTATCGTTATTGATTGTACCGCTTCGAGAAGAATTTTGTTTTGGGCTACATTAACTGATAAGATAAAATCATCCATGATCAGAAGCGAAATATATTTAGATGGGAAAATGGGGCTTACTGTAATCGAAGGCAAGAACAGAAATCCGGATATATACGATATGCAAGTATCGTTATACAGAAAAGCGTTAAATGAACCCCATATTTCACAATGGCTTAATTA
Source organism: uncultured Blautia sp. (assembly GCA_905209435.1). The sequence goes on from CAJLTE010000037.1 coordinate 24,335, forward strand.
TAAGCAGCCTGAAGATATGAGATATCATATTGGATTTGGGTGTAGCTCAGATACTACGATTTTGGATGATGGAACAATAAGTAATCATGCAAGTATAGTTCCACATTTAATTAATAAATACCAGGATACAGAAAATGGAATTGTATGTATAAATTATTTTGATAGAGATAATTTAACAAATAATGGTGTTGATATCTATGAAATGGAATCGATGGTATTTTTACAAGAAGTAGATGGATGGACTATTCATATTCGTTCTTCTCTATATCAAACAATTCATGAGTATTCCAATGAAAAACTGGAGAATGCAGGTATTTGGATTGGAAACATTGAAAAAACGATTAAGCGGATTACGATTGTGGATACATTTATTCCTGAAGACAATGACCGAAAAGATAATACTGTTGAAATGGGAAAATCGGGTGTAAAAGGATATCTAAAATCATTGCGTGCAAAAACAAATGGTCTGTTGAGATATATCGGAGAATGGCATACGCATATTGCAGGTGATGCGTCACCAAGTCAGAGAGATTTGGAAACATTTAGTGAAACACAGCCATCTGAAGATGTGTTTTTAATGACAATCTTATCACTTTCAAATACTCGAAATTATATTATTAAGAGGGAGAAAAATGAATATAAAAGACTATAGAGAAAAAGAATTAAAAACACTTGTTATAGCAAATATTTTAGTAATTTTATGTTTAAATGGACTGATTACCTTCGATGGCATTTTGGAAGAAAATAATTATATGAAATTACTCGTTACAATTATTAACTCTGGTTTATTTGCCAGCATTATTTATACTCTGGTTACTGTTTGTGACTGTATGATTTCAAGTGAGTTAAAAAGATACATTGTGTTTTGGTGGTGTCCAATGCCAGGAGAAACTGTTTTTAGTGACATAAAAATAGATACTAAAGATGGCCGTTTTACCTCGGCAGAAGCTATTGAATCATACGAAGAGATATATAATGATTTGCCATCTGAAAAAAAGACTTGTCGTCAATATGAAAACAGCAAGTGGCATGAGCTACTACGTCAGCATGAATCAGAAACAAAAGTTTTAATTGCGCATAGAGATTACTTGATGTGTAGAGATATGGCGACTATAACAGTTTTGATGATATTTGTGTATGCTCTACTGTCTTATGTAATGAAGCTTATCACTTTCGACAAAAAAGTAGTCATATATTTGGTGGCAGTATATTTGGTATGTATGATTTCAACAAGAGTAAAATCAAAACGTTTTGTAAAAACAGTTATCGCATGCGATCTGCATTCTCAAAAATAAAGAGTAAAATTTTTGATGGCAGGCGAAGTTCATAGTTGAGCTTCGCCCTTTCCAGAATATGTACATATGTATGTATCAATTCCGCCGAAGTTAAATGTGTCAAAAACAATAGGCCGAATCAAAGGAAAGAGTGCATTAATGATATTCGACAGACATCCAGAATATAGAGACAGAAATAATCGTCACTTTTGGGCAAGAGGATACTATTGTGAAACGGTAGGTAACGTTAATGAAGAAACAATAAAACAATATATACAAGAACAATATGAAAGAGATCGCTTAGAAGGGGACTCAGAAAAGTAAAAAAGAGCCGCTTTTAAGCGGCCACCAGTAACTAAAGGAATGGTTTGTTAGACCGCCTTCAGGCGGAAATGCAATGTGCCCTGGAAGGGCAAACACAAACCAC